>USDZ01000041.1 GCA_900553525.1 uncultured Oscillospiraceae bacterium | reverse complement strand
GGTGTTACCCGGGCATATACCCGGTAACGCCGGATGTTTTGGAAGAGTTCCTCATCGCTCATGGCCGCAAGCTGAGCACCGGTGATCGCCTCGCTGTCGTCGTGAAGGATGCCGAGCTGGCGGGCAATGGCGGAAGCGGTGACCACGTGGTCTCCGGTGATCATAATGGTACGAATACCGGCGGCATCGCATTCCCGGATAGCCTCTATGGCCTCCGGACGGGGCGGATCGATCATGCCGACGAGTCCGGCAAAAGTCAAGCCCTGCTCAAGTTCCTCCGAACGGCATTCTACCGGCACTTCGTCGATGGTCTTGTATGCGACGGCCAAGACACGCAACGCCTGCCGTCCCATGTCCTCATTGGTCGCAGCAGCGGCCTCTATAGGACCCGATACGCATCGTTCAAAGAGTACATCGGGCGCACCTTTGACGATTACGATATTCTGTCCTTCAATCAGGTGGATGGTGGTCATGAGTTTTCGATCGGAGTCAAAGGGGATCTCCCCCAACCGTGGATGCTGGATCATCAGATCCGCCTTATCCAGCCCCTGATGTAGGGCGCAAGCGACGATGGCGGTTTCGGTGGGATCCCCGATATGCACTTCTTTGCCGTCCTTGACCTGAACGGTGCCGTCGGTACAAAGGGTCGCCAGACGGATGAGGGCCAGAGCCCCTTCGGAAAGGGGGCTATCCAGATCGTCGATCACATGGCCGCCGCAGAACAGGCGGGTTAAAGTCATCCGGTTCTGGGTAAGGGTGCCGGTTTTATCTGAACAGATGACCGAAGCGCTGCCGAGGGTTTCCACAGCCGGCAGACGGCGGATAATCGCATTTTTGGCCACCATCCGCTGAACCCCAATGGCAAGTACGATGGTCACGATAGCGGGCAGTCCCTCAGGAATCGCCGCAACAGCCAGCGAGATAGCGGTCATAAACATGTCGAGTACCGGCAGCCTATATATCAAACCGACAATGAAAATGATGACGCAGATGCCAAGCGCCAGGAACCCAAGGGTTTTGCCGAGATGTGCAAGACGATTTTGAAGAGGCGTAGCGGTTTCTTCCTCATTTTCCAGCATGGAGGCAATCTTGCCCATTTCGGTATGCATACCAGTTTCGACCACGAGGGCGCGGGCATGTCCATAAGAAACGGCGCACCCGGAATAGGCCATGTTCAAGCGGTCGCCGAGAGGCGCAATGTCCGCTATGTCGGCCGAAGCATCCTTTTCCACCGGGATCGATTCTCCGGTCAAAGCGGATTCGTCGCATTTGAAACTGCTGCTGGAGATCAAACGGCAGTCTGCCGGCACCAGGTCGCCCGCCTCCATATCGAGAACGTCCCCGGGCACGAGGGCGGTGGAAGAGATGGTTCGAAGCTCGCCATCGCGCAGGACTCTGGCAGAGGGAGAAGACATATTTTTGAGCGCCTCGAGGGCAGCCTCTGCTTTGCTCTCCTGAATAACGCCGAGCAGACCGTTGACAATCACGATGAGCACAATGACGATCGGTTCGATCCAATCGGCTTCCGTTCCTTGGATAAAGTTATAGATACTGAGTCCAAGAGAAACGATAGCGGCGAGAATCAGGATGATGACCATCGCATCCTTCATCTGATCCAAAAACCGATGAAAAAAGGAACGAGGCTTTTTTTCGTTTAGTTTGTTCGTCCCATATTCTTGAAGCCGGATGGCGGCCTCGCTTTCCGACAGACCCTTCTCAAGATCGGTTTTCAGTTCCTGGGCCACGTCGTCCAGATGGCTGCTGTACCAGATCACGGAAGACCCTCCTTATTTTTTCTTTAGTACAGAATGTTCTAGTTAAAATATTATACAGAAATCAGCGAGAAATGCAAAGGGTTTTCCCATTATTTTTACACCAGTCCCATTCTTGACGGGGCGGGAAAGGGTAGGGTATACTGGGACAAGAACGTGAGAGATGGTGATATTATGGCTGGTCAGGCCGCTCAGACAGATATAGCCATTGTGGGTGGCGGGGCTTCAGGGCTGACCGCTGCGGTTTTAAGTGCGCAGGCCGGAGTTAAAGCGGTGATATTGGAAAAGGCTCCGAGGGTGGGAAAAAAGCTGCTCGCGACCGGTAATGGCACGTGTAACCTGACCAATTTGGCCGCTTCTCCCTCTCATTACCACGGTGAAGGAGCCTCTGCATTTGTACGGCCGATTTTGGAGAGATATCCCCTTCGGCATATACTATCTTTTTTTGAGAGAATCGGCCTTGTATGCCACGTAAGGGAGGACGGACGGGTTTATCCTCGGACGGCTCAGGCTTCTTCGGTGCTCGACTGCCTGCGGTTGGCCCTGCTTGCGGCCGGGGCCGAGGAATGGACCGATTGCCCCGCATTTTCGATTGAAAAGACGGGAGAGGGATTCTTTCTGGAAACAGCAAGAGGGATGTTACGGGCTCAACAGGTTCTCGTATGCACTGGCGGAGCAGCGGCCCCTTCTTTAGGGGGAGGAACGGATGGATATACGCTGCTTTCGCGTTTGGGCCATACCCGCACCCCGCTATTTCCCTCCATCGTGCAGGTGAAAACCGATCCGGATGTTGTGCGGCCTCTCAAGGGAATTCGGCTGGATGCTTCCGTGGCGTTTCGCCTGGACGGCCGTACACTTGCAGAGGAAAGAGGAGAATTGTTGTTTACAGAATATGGGCTTTCCGGCCCGGCCGTGATGCGTGCATCCCGTCCGGTCGGAGATTGGGAACGGAAAAAAAGGGGACGGATGACAGCGGTGCTCGATCTGCTGCCAGAAATGGGAGAGGACAGCCTATATCAATATTTAAAGGAGCGTCGTCATCTTTCCGGTCGGAGTTTGGAGGAGTATTTTACCGGCCTCCTCCATAAGCGAGTAGGGCAGACCCTGTTGCGCTATGCCGGGCTTGCTCCTTTATCCCGTCCGGTATCCGATTTATCGGACGGACAGTTAGTGACACTGACAAAATGGATTAAAAGATGGGTGATCCCAGTGACCGGCACTCAGGGAATGGGGGGCGCCCAGGTCACAGCCGGCGGGATTTGCCTGGAGGAAGTCAATTCGACGACTCTCATGTCTCGGAAAATACCGGGCCTGTATATGGCCGGCGAAATATTGGATGTGGACGGTGACTGCGGCGGTTTCAATCTGCATTGGGCGTGGGCATCGGCCCATGCCGCGGCGTCGGCCATGCTGGATGCCTTGAGGCACGGAAAGGGGGTGGGGGCGTGATTCGTTTAGACGGAATCGCCCTGCCGTTGTCTTATACCGAAGAGGACTTGCGACGCCGGGTTGCCAAAGAATTGAAAATTCCGCTATCCGCCCTGACCCGTCTGCATGTCCGCCGTCGGTCGGTGGACGCCCGCCATAAGGATCGCGTGATATTCCGTGTTTCCGTAGACGTGGAACTGCAAACCGGAGAAGACGCGGCAGTGGCCCGTTCTGCCGCCGCTCGTCTGCTCAAGGAACCCACAGAAAATGCCTATCCGTTTTACCCCATCCGATTCGAAAACGAGCCACCACCCATCGTAGTGGGGAGCGGCCCGGCCGGACTGTTTGCAGCGTTGGCGCTGGCCCGAGCGGGCCTTTCGCCCGTTCTGCTCGAAAGGGGACGGGACGTAGACAGTCGGCGTGGGGACGTGGAACGCTTTCGCGCGACCGGAATATTGGACACCGTCTCCAACGTGCAGTTCGGGGAGGGAGGCGCTGGTACTTTTTCAGACGGCAAACTGAATACGGGGATCAAGAATCCCCTCTGCCGCTTGGTGCTCGAACAGCTTGCCGCCTGCGGCGCGCCCGAGGAAATTTTATGGCAGGCCAAGCCACACGTGGGAACCGACCGTCTGATCGACACCGTTCGCGGACTGAGGCAGGAAATCCAAAAATGGGGCGGTCGGGTTCTGTTTGAGCATCAAGTCACGGACATCGTGACCGAAAATGGGCGACTGACCGGACTGCTGGTGGACACGCGGGACGGTCTGGTGGAATTTTCCTGCAGCCGGGCGGTTTTCGCTGTTGGACACAGTGCCCGGGACACCATGGAGATGCTCTTCGCCAAAGGCGTGAGAATGGAACGCAAACCCTTTGCCGTGGGAGTACGGATCGAACATCCTCGGAAAATGATTGACATTAGTCAATATGGGCGGTTTGCGGACCATCCGGCGCTAGGAGCGGCGGACTACAAATTGTCCTGCCGTCCGGCCGGGAGGCGGGGGGTCTATACCTTTTGCATGTGTCCGGGAGGAGAGGTGATCGCGGCCGCCTCGGAACAGGGGGGAGTAGCGGTCAATGGCATGAGCGTGTTCGCCAGGAATGCGCGTAATTCCAACAGCGCTCTGCTGGTAGGGGTGGATCCGACTGATATTCCCGGTGATGACCCTCTAGCGGGCATTGTATTTCAGCGGCGGATGGAACAGGCGGCCTTTGAACTGGCCGGTGGGGAATACCGTGCTCCCGTTCAGTTGGTCGGAGATTTTCTCCAGGGAGTACCGTCCGCAGCCCTGGGAGAGGTAAATCCGTCTTACCGACCCGGTGTGACCTTAACGGATTTGAGAAGGTGCCTGCCAGGTTTCGTGTCGGACTCCATCCGAGAGGCTTTGCCTCTGTTTGGGCGGCAACTGCGGGGATTTGATCGTCCCGACGCGATACTGACAGGGGTAGAATCGCGCAGTTCATCACCGGTCCGGATCCTCCGAAATGATCGAGGGGAATCCTCGGTCACTGGATTATATCCCTGCGGTGAAGGAGCCGGCTATGCCGGCGGCATTCTGTCTGCGGCGGTGGATGGCCTTCGCTGTGCAGAATGGCTTATGGATACCGTTCGAACTAAATCATAAGCGGATTTTGCCATTTGAATATTTCTTTGAAAGGCGGTATTGGTAAGGGATGAGCGGCATCGCACCCATCGAATATGGTTTGGTGCTTGCGGGCGGCGGAGCCAAAGGCATCTATCAAATCGGCGCTTGGCGCGCTCTCCGGGAGATGAATATCCCCATTACCTGCGTAGTGGGAACCTCGGTAGGCGCGATGAATGGCGCTATTATCGCCTGCGGCCAGTATGAAGGAGCGGTGGAGCTTTGGGAAAATATGAGTATTGAAAAGGGATTTGCCCTCCCTGAACCTCTGCGTGTACCGGACCGGCTGTTCAGCCTGAAAAACGCCGATATTTTGATCAAGGAGATGTGGCGCAATGGGGGATTGGATATATCTCCCATCCGGCGAAAACTGGATGCTCTGGTGGACGAGCAGACTTTGCGGAACTCGCCGATCGAATATGGTCTGGTGACTTTTGAAATCAGCCGCCGCCAGCCCCGGCACTTGTTTCGAGATCAGATCCCCAAAGGAAAGTTGATGGATTATATCATGGCCAGTTCCGCCTATCCCGGTCTCAAACGGCCTGAAATTTATGGCCACACTTATCTGGACGGAGGTGTGATCGACAATGTACCGGTGAAAATGATGATGAGACGCCATCCCGACAATATCATCGTCGTGAATATCGGGGATGTGGGATTGCCCAAGGACCTGGATCCTAAACTGAACCTCGTCTATATCAAACCCATCGATTCCCTTGGAACTGCTTTTGAGTTCCGGCCCGAGACCGCGCACGCCAAAATGGATATGGGATGGTTCGACACGATGAAGGCATTTGGGAAATTTTCAGGGGAATGGATGTATTTCCCGAACGAGGAATACCAGCGCCTTCAGGACGAGCTTGGTGAAAATGTGGTCAAGGGTCTGGAACATGCGGCCAGACTATATGGACTCGACAAACTGCGGATCTGCACAGCGGAGGCATTTGTTCGGGAACTGATGGATTGTGATCGAGTATCTTCTGCTAAATTTGAAGCCTTCCGTTCCCATCTCGACTTGCCTTCTCTGCTGAAAGCTTTTTATAAAGGGACACTTCGGGATATGGACATCACCAGCGATGTGCTGCTTCAATTCACACAAAATTTACTCGATGACCGGAAGGAAAGGCCAAGGCTTCTGTCCATTGCCCGGCGGACTATCCTGGATATTCTCCGGGCGGCTGAAGCCATGTGTCACCTGCGCGGATATGTTACAGGAGAATGGTAGACACAGGACGAAATCGAGCTGCAGGAAACCGGAGAAAAACAAAGGATAATGGAGCAAGTTGATCAGTATCCGGATATAAAAAGGGGTAAGCTCTATTTTTTTGAAGAAAATGCGAAAATATCTTGACTTTTTATCATAAACTCTCTATATTGTTAGATGTTGTCTGCAAAGGAGGGTATTCTTTCGGCAACATCCTTTTCCGCCCATAGGCGGATGCATCTTAGCTCGTCAAAGCGATATCAGGCCGCGCCGCAGCCGCGTCCCACGATGGGAGGACGGCTGTGAAAAACCCTTTGCGGAGGGCGTGGCTCAAAGTATCGCGGTTTTTCGTCCGACCGGCCCCTTCGGGGGGTCAACGGGAAACTTTTTGTACGGTCCGATCGGGATCGTATACACCGCAAAGGGGGATGCACACATGAATTCGATTATTGAATTAAAAGACATTACCGTGTCATTCGACGGGGAAACGGTGCTCGACCATCTTAATTTGAGCATCGGCAACGGAGAATTCGTGACTTTGCTGGGGCCGTCCGGCTGTGGCAAGACCACGACGCTGCGTATCATCGGCGGCTTCGTTCAACCCGATCACGGCGATGTCTTTTTTGACGGACGCCGGATCAATTCTTTGCCCGCTTATAAGCGGCGGGTTAACACGATTTTTCAGCGATATGCGCTGTTTCCCCATCTCAACGTGTATGAAAACGTAGCTTTCGGCATGCGGGTGCAGCGCAAGAAAAATGCGGAGATCCGGGAAAACGTAGAGCGTATGCTGAAGCTGGTCAACCTGACCGGTTTTGAAAAACGTAAGGTCGATACTCTATCCGGCGGACAGCAGCAGCGGGTGGCCATCGCCCGCGCTTTGGCGAACAATCCCAGCGTTCTGCTTCTCGATGAACCTCTGGCGGCTCTGGATCTCAAGCTGCGCAAGGATATGCAGGTCGAACTCAAAAATATCCAGAAAAGTCTGGGAATCACCTTCATCTATGTCACGCATGACCAGGAGGAAGCGCTGTCCATGTCCGACACCGTGGTGGTTATGGACAACGGTCTCATCCAGCAGATCGGCACTCCGCAAGATATTTACAACGAACCGGAAAACGCGTTTGTGGCGGATTTTATCGGCGAGAGCAATATCCTAGACGGCGTTATGCATGAGGACTATCTCGTCGAATTTTTCGGGAGGAAATTCCGATGCGTGGACTCCGGGTTTGCTCCCATGGAACCGGTGGACGTGGTGATTCGTCCTGAGGATGTGGATATTGTGCCACCGGATAAGGGGCATCTGACCGGCACCGTGACCAATGTCACTTTCAAGGGCGTTCATTTTGAAACCATTGTGGATTTCAAAGGCTTTAAATGGATGATCCAGACCACGGACTACCATCCTATCGATTCGGTGATCGGCATCGTGCTGAATCCCGAAGATATCCACATTATGAAAAAGTCCGCCTATTCCGGAATGTTTGGAGACTACAGTTCCTATTCCGAGGAGTTCGAGGAGATGGCCAATCCCGAGATTGACTTGACCGAGGAAAGCGGGGGGGAGACGGAATGAAACATACCCGTTCCGCCGCCGCGCCTTTCGGTATTTGGATGACTCTTTTCACCATTGTACCTCTGGGGATTGTGCTTTGGTTTGCTTTTACCGATAAAGAAGGAAACTTTACCCTATCCAATCTGTCGGCCATTCTCGATTACGCGGGCACCTTTGGGTTGTCGATCGGCCTTGGAGCCATCGCAACAGTTCTCTGCCTGATTCTGGCCTATCCGTTGGCTTACAGCATCTCCCGGTCGGGGGAACGGGTACAGCAGACCATGGTCATGATCATCATGCTGCCCATGTGGATGAATTTTCTGCTGCGTACCTATGCTTGGATGACGTTGTTGGAGGATAACGGCCTGATCAATCAATTCTTCCGTTTGATCGGTTTGCTGGGACCGGAGGATTCCATCCACATGATCAACACCAACGGCGCTGTGGTATTGGGCATGGTATACAATTTTCTGCCTTTTATGGTGCTGCCTCTCTATTCGGTCATGACCAAAATTGACGGCCGGGTCATCGAGGCCGCGCAGGATTTGGGTTCGAACGGATTTCAGGTTCTGCTGCGGGTGATTTTGCCCTTGTCGGTGCCCGGCATTCTCAGCGGTATCACCATGGTATTCGTCCCAGCGGTCAGTACTTTCGTCATTACCAAGCTTCTCGGCGGCAGCAAGGTCCTGCTCATCGGTGATGTAATCGAGACCATGTTTATCGGGCAGGGCGCCAACTACAATGTGGGTGCCGCTTTATCTCTTGTGCTCATGGTACTGATTCTGCTCTGTATGGCGATGACCAGCTTTGCCGAAAAGGACGATGAGGAAGGGGGGCTGGTGCTGTGAAAACCCTCTCTCGCATCTACAATGCCTTAATTTTTATTTTTCTGTATGCCCCGATAGTAGTCTTGATTGTCTTTTCCTTTAATTCCAGCCGTAGCCGGACGGTTTTTGCAGGGCTTTCTCTTGAGTGGTATGCAACTCTTTTTAGGGATACGCAGCTTCTCTCTGCGCTTTGGCTGACCATTTGGGTCGCGTTGGTTTCGGCTTTGGCCGCCACCCTGATCGGTACGGCGGCGGCGGTGGGGATCCATGGAATGAACAGCCGGCTTCGCCGGGTATTCATGGCCGTAAACAACATTCCCATGGTGAATCCCGAAATCGTCACCGGTATTTCCTTGATGCTGCTGTTTGTGTTCCTGGCCCGTGTAACCGGCGGTGTGATCAGTACCGGTGTGGTAGCTCTGCTGATTTCGCATATCACGTTTTGCATCCCTTATGTGGTACTGCAGGTCATGCCCAAGCTACGGCAGACCGATCATCATCTTTATGAGGCGGCGCTGGATCTGGGCTGCCATCCGTTCCCGGCTTTCATGCGGGTGGTGATGCCGCAGATCATGCCCGGGGTTGTCACCGGGGCACTCATGGCCTTTACCATGTCTTTGGATGATTTTGTCATCAGCCTGTTTACCTCGGGTTCCGAGGCGCAGAATCTGTCGGTGACGATTTACGCAATGGTGAAACGGCGGGTGACGCCTGAAATCAATGCGTTGTCTACTCTGATGTTTGGAGCCATTCTGTTGCTGCTGATTCTCGTCAACGTCGCGCAGGTTCGGCTTCAGCCCAAAAAACGCTCTGCCTGATGCGGGTTTTATCGTTGCCACGCCGCTTTCGGCTGGTTATATTCATTATCTTATTGTAAGGGAGATAGGTAGTTGAAAAAAGTTGCATGTTTGGTTTTGGCGGTTTCTATGCTCTTGCTCGTTGCAGGGTGCGGCGGGTCCCCAGCCGGAGTAGACGGGGAGTCGGCGGCTCCTCTGACTGGGGTGACCCTCAATGTCTTTAATTGGGGCGAGTACATCGATGACGAAGATTTCAGAGTCAACGAGCGCTTCACCTTTGAAACCGGGATTAAAGTCAATTACAAGAACTTTACCGACAATGAAAGCATGTACGCGGTCATCAGTTCAGGGGCTGCGGATTACGATGTGGTGTTTCCCTCCGATTATATGGTGGGGAAGATGATCAAGGAAGGTTTGCTCGAAAAAATTAATTTTGATAATGTACCCAACTTCCAATATATCGATCCCTCTCTGAAGAATCCGGATTACGACCCCACCAATGAGTATTCCGTTCCCTATACCTGGGGTACGGTGGGAATCTTCTACAATACCAAGAAAGTGGATGCCGCCGACCTGGAGTTGGGCTGGGATCTGCTGTGGTGCGACAAGTATAAAGGTAAGATTTTCATGTTTGACAATCCAAGGGACGCCTTCGGGATCGCCCTCAAGAAACTTGGGTATTCCATGAACACCACCAACGAGGCCGAATGGCAGGCCGCTTATGAGGAACTTGTGCGGCAGAAGCCCCTTCTCAATCAGTACGTGATGGATCAAGTTTACGATAAAATGATCAATGAAGAGGGCTGGATCGCCCCTTATTATGCGGGCGACGGCAAAATCATGATGGATCCCGAAGAGGGCAACACCGATATCGCGTTTTTTGTGCCGGAGGAAGGAACCAACCTGTTCGTGGACGCCATGTGTATTCTCAAGGGGAGCGAGCATAAGGCCGAGGCCGAGGCCTATATCAATTTCCTCTGCCGTACCGATGTGGCCAAGGCCAATGCGGAATATATCGGTTATTCCACACCACAAACCGAGGCACGCGCCCAGCTCGATCCCGAGATAGGGGAAAATCCCGCTTTTTATCCACCGGAAAGCGTTCTGGAAAAAACCGAAGTCTTTTTGACTCTGCCGGATGAGACGAATAAACTGATGGACGAACTGTGGCTTGATCTCAAGAGGTAAAGGAGACGGTGACATGTCGGAACTGCACACTTTAAAAAATGATCAGCTTACCGTGACGGCCTCGTCCTTTGGGGCGGAACTGCAATCGATCACGGACGCCGATGGCGTGGAATACCTTTGGAACGGCGATCCCGCTTATTGGAGCGGACGGGCCCCTCATTTGTTTCCCTTTGTCGGTTCCCTGCGGGGAGGCCGGGCGTCTTGTTCCCAAGGAGAAGTCGTCTTGCCTCAGCATGGACTGGCTAGAAAGACGCCTTACGAAACCGAATCGGTGGATGAAATGTCCGTCACCTACCGGCTTTCTGCCACGGCGGAAACCCGTAAGGGCTATCCCTACGATTTCATTTTCCGGGTTCGGCATTCGCTGGACGGCCGGGCGTTGACCACCACGTATATCGTGGAAAATACAGGCGAAGTTCCTATGCCTTTCACTGTCGGCGGACATCCGGCCTTTCGGGTGCCGCTGTCGGCGGGGGAAGCTTTCGAGGATTACCGGTTGGAGTTCGAGCGACCGGAAACGATTGACTGTCCCCAGGTGGAATTGCCCTCGGCCTTGATTGTCAATACTGTTCGCAACCGGTTAATAACGGATTCCCGGTTTCTTCATCTCAATCATGTCCTGTTTCGGGGGGAAGCGCTGGTGATGGACGGCCTGCGTTCCAGAAGCGTCCGGCTGGTATCTGAAAAATCGGGACGTGGAGTACAGATGGATTTTCCCGGTATGGATTTCTTCGCCCTGTGGACCCCGGTGGCCAAGGATGCGCCATTCCTTTGCCTGGAACCCTGGACTGGCACCGGTACCCAGGTGACGGAAGACGATGTGTTCGAACACAAGCAAGGGATGCGGATTCTTCAGCCCGGTGAGGTATATACCGTACACTTTACCATGACCATGCTGTGACGCAGAAAGGCTGGTCTGAAAGGAGATCTGCGATGAGGAAGCCGGAAACCGTGGCGTTTGATTTGGACGGAACTCTGGTGGATACCCTCGCCGATCTGGCTCATGCGACGGAAGAGGTTCTCCGCCGCGCGGGTTTGGGGCATATGGACGGATCGCCGTTGCATTCTCTAGAGGAATACCGGCGTTATGTTGGAAACGGCGCCCGCCGTCTGATTGAACGAGCGGTGGGAGAGCCGGCGGATCCCGCGTTCATTGATCGCCTTCTAAAAGATTTTGTACGGATATATGATCGAGACTGCCTGATTCGATCACAACTATATCCGGATATTCCAGAAATGATCGCCGCGCTGCAGGAAAGGAAAATCCGCTTGCTCGTCGTGACGA
>USDZ01000040.1 GCA_900553525.1 uncultured Oscillospiraceae bacterium | reverse complement strand
ATATCATTCAAATCCCTCCCGGCGGATAGCGTCAGACCGCCGCAGCGCCCGCGGGCGGGTCTGTTTCGGTCCGGCACCGCCGCATGGACATACAATCCTCTCGCGGCGTGTCCGTCTATTTTAATTCGGAACAGGAGCAAAGTCAAGCGGTCGGCCAGCCTGTCAAAAAACCCTCCGCAGAGCAAGTCTGGCAGAGCTCCGTCGTCCGCAGACGACGGAATAAAGTTTAAATCCGTTATTTCCGGGGACATTAGCCTCAGAAATGACACCGCTCATGACGGAGCGGGCGACTATTTCTCAAGAAATCGAGTCCTATCCGTCATGCAGCCTTCTGTCAAAAAAGACCCGAGGGGCATCTTTGACAAGCTGAAGAGCCGCCGGCGCCCGGCGGGCGCTGGCGGCTCTTTTTAGACCTTACTTCGCGTACTCGATGACCTTGGTCTCACGGAGCATATTGATTTTAATCTGTCCGGGGTACTCCAGCTCGTCCTCGATCTTCTTGGCGATCTCCCGGGCGAGGAGAACCATCTGGTCCTCGCTGACCTTGTCGGGGGCGACCATGATGCGGACCTCGCGGCCGGCCTGGATGGCAAAGGACTTCTCCACGCCGGGGAAGGAAGAGGTGATCTCCTCCAGCATCTCCAGACGCTTGATATAGTTCTCCAGGTTCTCGCGCCGGGCGCCGGGGCGGGCGGCGGAGATGGCGTCGGCCGCCTGGACCAGGCAGGCCACCACCGTCTGGGGCTCCACATCGTTGTGGTGGGCGTGGATAGCGTGGATGACATTCTCGCTCTCCCGGTACTTCCGGGCCAGCTCCACACCGATGGACACGTGGGAACCCTCCACCTCGTGATCGACGGCTTTACCGATATCATGCAGCAAACCGGCACGGCGGGCAACCACCGGATCAATGCCGAGTTCGCTTGCCAGGATACCGGAAAGGAAGGCAACCTCCATAGAATGGGTGAGTACGTTTTGACCGTAGCTGGTGCGATAACGCAGACGACCGAGAAGACGGATAATTTCGGGATGAATACCATGCAAGCCGGTCTCAAGCACGGCACGTTCACCCTCGGATTTAATGGTCGCTTCCACATCGCGCCGGGCCTTTTCCACCATTTCCTCAATCCGAGCGGGATGGATACGGCCGTCGGAGATCAGGCGTTCCAAGGCCAGACGGGCAATTTCACGCCGGACCGGATCGAACCCGGACAAGGTGATCGCCTCAGGAGTATCGTCGATGATGAGATCCACGCCGGTGAGGGTTTCAATCGCACGTATGTTACGCCCTTCACGGCCGATGATGCGGCCTTTCATCTCGTCGTTGGGCAGCGGCACCACCGAAACAGTGGTCTCGGTCACCTGGTCCGCAGCCACCCGTTGAATCGCATGGGAAATTAAGTTGCGGGCACGGCTGTCGGCTTCCTCTTTCAGTTGAGCCTCATATTCATTGATTTTGAGCGCCTTTTCATGGCTGAGTTCCTGGGATAGATTGTTCAGCAAATATTCCTTTGCCTGTTCGGCGGTGTAGCCGGAGATACGCTCCAGCATTTCGAACTGGCTTTTTTTCAGGTTCTCCACATCGTTCAGACGGGTTTCGATCTCCTGTTGCTTGCTCGACAGAAGTTCCTCTTTCTTTTCGTAGTTTTCGATTTTGCGGTCCAGGGTTTCTTCCTTCTGCTGAATACGCCGTTCCTGGCGCTGAACATCGTTCCGCCGCTCCTTAAGTTCCCTTTCGGATTCATTGCGCAGACGATGGATCTCATCCTTTGCTTCCAGAAGCACCTCTTTTTTCTTGGATTCCGCTGCGCTTTTAGCCTCGCTGATCATTCTTTCAGCTTCAGCTTCGGCGGAACCGATCGCGGCTTCCGCTGTCTTTTTTCTATAAGAAACGCCGTACTTGAAAGCAACAAAGCCGGCGATAACAGCACCAACGAGCAACCCTGCCACGCACAACAGAATACCTACCAACAGTGGTATCTGCACTTCTACGATACACCTCCTATGATTTACTTTTCGCTTTTTAAAGCTATTCCCCCGAAAAACGGAACGCATGGACCGGCCATGCAGGGAAAATATCCTTACAAAATTGGATAAAAATACTGTGAGAAAACGACACCGTACCGTTTATAGTCACTGTATATCCATCCTTTATTGTATCGCGTCCATTGCCGCTCGTCAAGTATAAACTTCCCCTTGCTCTATGGATCTTGAGGAAACCAGAGGTTCCGGCTCAAGCAGATAGGCAATATAGGCGTGATCCATCCGATAACCGAGTTTTTCCGCCAGCGCAGCAGAAGCTTCATTGGCCGCGTCCCAGTTTGGATAAAGCCCGCGATCCAGACAGGTTAGAATCAGCCGAGCGGCGCAGGCGGCGGCAAGGCCACGGCGGCGGCAATCTTCCCTCGTATCCACTTGGATCTCGATCCCGCCTTCATAAACACTGTAGGAGGAAGCTCCCGCGAGAACTTCGTCGCCACGGACCGCAACGAACCCGATGCCGTCACGGGCATACGATTCAAACGTTGGGAATTGGGAACAGAAATCCCGCGCCCAAGAGTTCCGCGTCCAGCCGAACCATCCGCGTCCGATCGGTTCGAGATTCACCCCCTCCGGCAAAGTGGCCGTCAATCGTTCCAACTGGCCGCGCTTGAAATCCGGAGTTCGGCGAAAAGCATATCGGACGGTTTCCCGGCAGCGTTCTCCATGAATCGCCGCGAGGCGGGGTCCCCATTCCGCTTCCTTGGGAATAGTGAACAGACGGCGGGGCAGGTGGCGGATCAGCGCCTCCGCCCCAGGCGCCGAGGCGTCTCCAGCTAAAAAAGCAAAATCTCCGAGAAGGATCTGTGCGCAGGAAGGAGGCAGGGCATCGGCATACGCCCTTCCCATCTTTCCCTGCAGACAAGAGAGGATCATGGTCGCTTCCATACCGAAGAACAGCGATGCCAAGGCCTCCCGTTTCCCGACTTCCACACTCAGCATACACGTTGTCCCTTCTTGTTTTTTGATTTGCGTCACCGCCCCTATCGTTTCTTCCTCTGCAGCAGCGGATGCAGATACAAACGAGTGGAATGCCCCCGCCTTCACGACCGACGGGACAGGAGCGTTGCACAGGAAATCCTAGTACCAGTGTATCATATCGGGATGCTCTTATAAAAGCCTCATCCGCCGGGTTCTACCCATATTTTACAGTTCTCGCGCATGTGTTGCTATTTTTCTTTACATATGCGAAAGCGGAAATCACCCAAATTTAGGCCGTATTTTCTATATTTTTATGGAAATCCCAGATTTTCACCCCTGTTGTTCGCATCCTCTTTCGCGCAGACGACATTTATGCTATATTGTATTGTGGGTGGATTTCGATACGAAGTTCTCCATCCCATATTCCAATAGGAATCGGCACGGCTTGTTGCGGCCATCTGCACTGGCTGTCCCGTCCGGCTATCTCAGAAAGGCGTGTTATGGATGAGAAAAACCAAAATCATCTGCACTCTCGGGCCCTCCACCGACGATCCCGCTGTTTTACGTGAATTGATGCTCTCGGGCATGGACGTGGCCCGCATCAACATGTCTCATCAGGACCACGACGCGCACCGCGCCCGAATCGATCAAGTCCGGGCGTTGCGGGAGGAGTTGCAACTGCCCGTCGCCATCCTAATTGACACCAAAGGGCCGGAAATCCGGCTGGGCACCTTTCCAAAAAAAGTCATGCTCAAAGCCGGAGACACGTTTATCCTGACCACCGTTCCCACCGAAGGAACAGCGGAACGGGCTTCCATCAGTTTTGCCGGTCTCCCCGGCGACGTGGATAAGGGAAGCCATATCCTGATCGACGACGGCTTGATTGATCTTGTCGTGGAAAAAACCACCGATACCGACATCGTCTGTACCGTGCTCAACGGGGGCGCCGTGTCTTCTAATAAGGGGAT
This sequence comes from uncultured Oscillospiraceae bacterium, assembly GCA_900553525.1. Classification (GTDB taxonomy): domain Bacteria; phylum Bacillota; class Clostridia; order Oscillospirales; family Acutalibacteraceae; genus UMGS1623. Next base: position 7,792 of record USDZ01000040.1, on the reverse strand, counting down.
CAACGTTCCTGGCGCCGCCCTTTCCATGCCGTTCATGAGCGACCGGGATAAGGCGGACATCGCTTTTGCCTGCGAGATGGAGGCGGATTTCATCGCGGCCTCTTTCACTCAGAGGGCCGCCGATGTGCTTCAGATCCGGCAGGAACTCGAACGAAACCAAAATCATACCATCCGGATCATAGCGAAAATCGAAAACGCCGAGGGCGTGGATAATATCGACGAAATTCTCAGGGTTTCGGACGGCATCATGGTTGCCCGGGGGGACATGGGGGTGGAAATCGCCATGGAGGAGATCCCGATCATCCAGAAGGCCCTTATCCACAAGGGATATAATGCGGGGCTCCAGGTCATCACCGCCACCCAGATGCTTGATTCCATGATGAAGAATCCCCGCCCCACCCGGGCGGAGGCCACCGACGTCGCCAACGCCATTTACGACGGCACCAGTGCCATCATGCTTTCAGGAGAGACGGCGGCGGGGGCCTATCCCATCGAGGCGCTGCGTACCATGGCGCGCATCGCGGAACGGACCGAGCAGGACATCAACTATAAAAAGCGTTTTGCCTCCCGCGATATGCAGGAAGCTCCAAACGTCACCAATGCGATTTCGCACGCGACGGTCACGACCGCCCACGATCTGGGCGCCAAAGCCATCATCACGGTAACAAAGTCGGGAACAACAGCCCGGATGATCTCCAAATACCGTCCCGCCTGTCCCATCCTCTGTTGCACACCAACCCCCTCCGTTCTGCGGCAGATGAATCTGTCCTGGGGAGTGGTTCCTCTCATGGCGGAGGAGAAAAACAACATGGACGAACTGTTCGACCATGCGGTAGAGCAGGCGGAAAAGGCGGGTTATATCACAAGCGGAGACCTGGTGGTCATCACGGCGGGGGCACCTCTTGGGATTTCAGGCACCACCAATCTGCTGAAAGTCCAGCTGGTAGGCAATATTCTGGTACAGGGGGTGGGTGCCACTCCTTATACCGCTTGCGGCAATCTCTGTGTCGCCGCTGATGAAGATGAGGCGCTTCGCACCTTCCGGCCAGGAGATATCCTCGTTATCCCGCAGACTTCCAATCGTATTCTCTCCCTGTTGCGGGATGCTTCCGGCATCGTCACGGAAGCGCCGGGGCTCAACAGCCACGCCGCGATTGTGGGCATGACGCTGGAAAAACCCGTCCTCGTGGGTGCGGCCAGCGCGACGCGTATCCTCAAAAGCGGCACCACCGTAACGGTGGATGGGGAACGGGGCGCTGTCCTTTACGGCGGTGCCAAGTAATTTCGGATTTGACATTCTAAAAAGGTCCAGCGACGCTGGACCTTTTTGCATGCTTATACCTGCCGGGTAACATGTGGATCCGCTTCAAAGCATGTGTATTTGACGGTGATAAGGGCTTGTGCTATAATGAGTAATATTTTGTGAAAAAGCCGTGCCAATAAATGGGTGCCGTTTTTATGCTTAAAAGACGGATTTGTTGCGCAAATCAGGGGATACACATGAAAATCAGGTGATAAAATGGTTCGCGTATTACATGTAGTCAGCGTGATGAATCGCGGCGGCGTGGAAACCATGCTGATGAATTTTTATCGACATATCGACCGTGAAAAAATACAGTTTGATTTTGTGGTTCATGGAAAAGACGCCGGCGATTACGAACCGGAAATCCGGGCCATGGGCGGCCGTATATACCATGTCCGGACAAAAACCGAAAGCTTTTTGGGAAACCTTGCGGATATTCGGCGTGTGGTTCAAGAAAATCATTATCAAATAGTGGAAGTGCATCAGGACGCCATGTCTATGTTCGCATTAAGAGCCGCCCAAAAAGGCGGGGCGACGGTGCGTATTGCCCATGCGCACAGCACCTCCATGCCACCCTCACGGCCGGGGAAACTTCTATACCCTTTCGCAATAAAGCGCACGACACGATACGCCACGCATAAGTTTTCCTGCAGTCAAAAATCTGCGGCCTATCTTTTTCACGGGGATGTTGCGGGAACGGTTTATATCTATAATGGCATCGAAACCGATAAATTCCGTTTTAACGAAAATGCCAGAGAGAAAATCCGGCAAGATTATGCCCTGGGGGATTCGTTTGTCCTGGGACAGGTGGGGAATTTTCTTCATCCCAAAAACCAGCTTTTTACCCTGGACGTTTTTCACGCGATCTTAGACAGGAATCCACAGGCTCGGCTGGTGTTTTGCGGCGCCGGCAGGGACATGGAGGCGTGCAGGCAAAAGGCGTCGGAACGAGGGATCGCGCAGGCGGTTTTCTTTGCGGGTAATGTGGATAATATTCATGAGATGCTCTCGGCCTTTGACGCTCTGATCCTGCCGTCTTTTTATGAGGGATTTCCCATTTCTGTCATTGAAGGGCAGTGTTCCGGGCTTCCCTGCTTTGTTTCAGACACCATTACCCAGGAGACCAGGATTACCGATCTTGTTCATTACGTTTCTCTCCGCTCTTCCCCTGTGGAATGGGCCGAAGAGATTCTGAGGATTCCCAGTGTGGATCGTTCGAGTTTCGCCGATAAAGTAAAACAAGCGGGCTTTGATCTGGATTCCGTAATTTATAAATTGCAGGATTTGTATCTGACGCTCGGCAATCAAAAATGACGGATGGGTAAAATGATAAAGACGGACAAGTCTGTCGGATGTTTAAGGAGTTTTATATGCGTGTAATAATGGATAAAATACTTGCAAACACTCTGGCTTACAAAGGCGCTTTGATTGTCATGGCGTTTTTGTATGTGTTGCCTTTTACAAATTCTTTTGCTTCCGAATTTTTGAAGGTGTTCCTCTTGTGGGGAGGGGCTATTTTCTTATACGATATTTTTAAAAAACACGTTCTCTTTCAGAAAAAGATCTTCTGGGTCGTATTTCTTTTTCTCTTTATAACCGGAATCAGCGCCCTCTTGAATTTTCGCCAGAATTTCATGCGAAATGCGGTCTTCACCCTATATGGCGTGGTGGCTATCCTGGTGCCCCTGCTTCTTGATCAGAAGCAAAAAGAAGGTCAGGTGCTCAAAGAGCTGTATATTCTGAATTTTATCATTATTGGAATTACACTGCTTGTGTCGTTGGCATCCCTTTTCATTTTTATAACCGATATTCAATTCTCTTACACCGTCGAAGAGACCGAATACATCTTCGGCACTTTTGAAAACCGCCTTTTTGGAATTTTGGGTAATCCCAATTCCGGATCGCTGTTTGCCTTTATCTCGATTTTTGTATCGGCCATCAATTATGCCGGTTTTAGAAAAAGCGGCACGTTGCGGATGCCGTTGAGAATCTTTCTGATCGGCAATATTCTGGTTCAGTTCATTGTTCTGTTTCTCGGCAACTCCCGTTCCGCCATCGTCTGCCTTTCCATCGCCCTGGCGGCCGTGTTGTTGTTTGCCTGTAAAAATTTGTTTATGCAGAAATCCACAAAGCCACTCCTTTTCTCATTGCTGACCGTCCTTTCCATCGGCGTCGGTTTTGGGGCCAGTTTTTCCGCTTGGAAAGGTTCCAATTACCTGATGGGCTATCTGCCGTCTTTTTATCAGTATATCGACCATCGTTTTAACAATGACAACCCATTGGATACAGAAAAATTATTTGCGCCGAATGACACACAAAGAGAATATTTGAACGACGACGTATCGAACGGCCGCATCACCATTTGGACCGCCGGTCTGATGGTGGCGAAGGACCACCTGTTATACGGGGTAGGCGACGCGAACATTTTGGAGTATGCCACGCCATATCTTCCGGAAGATCTGAAAGAGCGGGCGCCTGGTTTGGTGGCAAATATGCATAATGTATATCTTCAGATACTGGTTGGGAGCGGTGCGGTTGCCCTGCTGTTATTCTTGATTTTTGCTCTATGGCTTTTCTTAAAGGGGGCCAAACGACTCTATTTCGGTTCCTTAAAGGACAAAAACTATTCCATAATTTTGCTGCTGTTTGGATTGATTCTGGGCATTCTGGCCGAGAATCTGTTTGATTCCAATCTGATCGGCTTTATGTGTTTCTTTGTCGTGCCGGTCTTTTGGACATATTGCGGATTCTTTATCCGTTTGGTATGGCAGGACCCGGAGTCTTTAGATGAATTAGAAGAATCCCCAAAAGAACACCATCCGATTTTGGAGGGACAAGGGGAATCCTGAAATCATCTGTCTTGGCTTGAAATCGGAAAACTGTAAAAGTGGCCGCACTCTGGTCATGGTAGTAAAAATAATGGCCTCGCGGGGTGGAAGGGATCACAAGTCAATGGATAAAGTAAAATTGACCGTATTTACACCCGCCTATAACCGTGGATATATACTCGATCGATTGTATGCCTCTCTGAAAAGCCAGACTGTTCACGAATTTGAATGGCTGGTCATTGACGATGGCTCCACCGACAATACCCAGGAATTGTTTCAAAAATGGACAGAAGAAAATCATCCCTTCTCGATTCGTTATTACAAGGTCCCCAACGGAGGAAAACATAGGGCCATCAACCGGGGCGTCGAACTGGCCCATGGGACTCTGTTCTTTATTGTGGACAGCGACGACTATATCACGGAAGACGCCGTGGAAACGATTCTCAAGTGGGAGCGGGAACTACCGCAAAACCCGCCCTATCCGTTTGCCGGCGTCGCGGGAGCGCGCGGGTATACCAGGGAGAAGATGATCGGCCGAGGCCATGGAAAAGACTATGTAGACTGCAGCGCCCAGGAGCGTGCGTTCTATGGAATTATAGGAGATAAGGCGGAAGTCTTTTACACAGACATCCTCAAACAGTTTCCTTTCCCTTCTTTTGAGGGGGAAAACTTTTTGACCGAATCGGTTGTCTGGTTCGCCATCGGCTCGAAAGGGTATAAACTGCGCTGGTATGATCGGATCATTTATATCGGAGCCTATTTGGAGGATGGGCTCACCGCGAATAATATGGAACTGTTTTATCGAAACCCGCGGGGATATCTGTTGTCCCTCAAGTCGGATCTGGACCATTTGCCCTTAAACAAGAAGCAGCGGCTGGGGCATTATGCCGTTTATGCCAAAGTTGGCAGACGGCTGGGCATGTCCTCCAGGGAGATTCGCTCACAACTGCAGATATCCGCGTTTACTTTAAAAATCGCCTGTTTGTTAAAGTGGGGAAAAGACTGTTTGAAACGATTTAATCCTTCTGCATCATTCGCCGCTTTGTAGATTGACGGAAATCAAGGAGAGTCACTGTGGAGCAAACAAATCAACGGAAAATCGGCGTCGTTTTATCCTACATCTCTCTAATAGCCAATGCGGTCATCGGATTTCTCTACGTCCCGTTGCTGCTGCACGCTATGGGGCAGGCTGAATATGGCCTCTATCAATTAATGGGTTCCTTCATCGCTTATTTTTCGGTGATGGATTTTGGCCTGTCTTCGACGATTACCCGCTATTTTTCTAAATATAAAACTCTGGGTGACAACCGGAACATGGAAAATGTTCTGGCCCTTTCTTCTCTCATCTATCTGATTATAACCTTATTGGTACTGGCGGCCGGAGCAATATGCTATTGGAATTTGGAGGGGATTTTTCATAATTCTTTAACGCCGGGAGAAATCGTCAGCGCTAAAAAGATTTTTATTGTCCTGCTGATCAATATCGTGATTACCATCCCTTCAAAAATCTTTGATGCGGTGATTATCTCTTATGAGAGATTTGTGTATCTGAAGCTGGTCACAATCCTTCAGATTGTGATCCAGCCGTTTGTCGTGATCGCCGTCATGCAGGAATACCCGTATGCGCTCGGGGTTGTCATTGTACAAACGCTTTTTAATCTTTTATTGGTCCTGGCCAAAGCTTTTTACAGCCTGGGCAAACTCAAAATGAAAATCAAGCTGCATGCTTTTGACAGACAGTTGTTTAAAAGCATGATGGGTTTTTCCTTTTTTGTGTTCCTGGGATCTATTATGGATCAGCTCTTCTGGCGCACCAATCCGGTGATTTTGGGCATCGTGTCCAATACGGTTGTCGTGGCGGTTTACAGCACGGCCACTACCATTTTTAATGCCTATATGTCGTTATCCACGGTGATCACCAGTGTTTTTCTGCCTAAGGTGACCGGAATGGTCGCTGAAAATGCCCCACGGAAAGAGTTGTCCGATCTATTCATTCGCATTGGAAGACTCCAATTTTTGCTTCTTTCCTGTGTCCTGAGCGGGTTCATCTTGTTTGGACAACAGTTTATCGACGTTTGGGTCGGCCCGGGATACGAAGATGCCTATTGGATCACCTTGTTTTTGATCGTTCCCTTTACGGTGGATTTGATTCAAAATATAGGCATCACCATTTTACAGGCCGAAAATAAACTGGCCTTTCGTTCGGTGGTTTTCTTGGCGGCCTCTGTCATCAATATTTTAGTTTCGATCCCCACCGCCAAATATTTCGGCGGCCCCGGCTGCGCTTTTACAACAGGGCTCACCTTTTTTATCGCCGATGCCATCATCATGAACGTATATTACGCGCGCAAAATCGGCATCGAAATAAAAGCCTTCTGGCTTGAAATCGCTAAAATCGGGGTTTTCAGCATCTTATGTACACTGATCGGAACGGTTTTCAATTGGATCCCCCTTGCTTCGGGTTATATCAATCTGGGTATCAAGATAATCGCTTATCTGATGCTGTTTGTGCCGGTGATGTACTTCTTTGTCATGAATTCCTATGAAAAGAGATTATTGAAAAATATCGTGGTCAAATTGATAGCTCCCTTTTAGGTTAAGTGTTGCTACTGCTCCACTATAAAATCCAACGTAGAAATATTCATTAGGAAACCTGAATGGGCACTACAATGGCTAATGATAAAAGAGAGATAGTACTGACTAAAAGCCTGTGCCGTTCACTATTTATTCGACGCTTGCCCCACCAACACTTAACTTGAAAAGGGCCATTGATAAAAGGGAAAGCCAGGGTGAAGTAATATGCCGAACAAGACCATTCACTATATTTGGCTCGGTGGGAAAAAGAAACCGCATGTTATCCGGCAGTGCATAAAAAGTTGGCGAAAATTTTTCCCCGGATGGGACATCAAGGAATGGAACGAGTCGAATGTCAATTTGGATATCAACCGCTATTGCCGGCAGGCGTACGACGCCCGTAAATACGCTTTTGCTTCGGATGTGCTGCGGTTTGATATATTGTACCGTTATGGCGGTATCTATTTTGATACAGATGTAAAAGTGCTAAAGTCCTTCGCCCCTTTGATGGAACAATGCGACGCTTTTTCGGGATTTGAAAACGAGTGTGTTGCCCCGGGCTTAGTCCTGTACAGTAAAGAACCAAACAATCCCCTGTTTGCGCAGATGCTGAAATCTTATGAAGAGCGGGAGTTTCTGACAAAAGCGAACGGTTATGATCTCAAAACGGTGGTTCAGCAGTTTACTGAAATTTTAATTGAGCATGGACTGGTCTGCAATAACACCCTGCAAACCGTCGATGGGTTTACGGTTTTCCCAAAAGAATACTTCTGCCCAGCGGATTATAGTGGAATCCTGTCCAATCAGACAGACAACACGTATTCCGTTCATTTATTTGCGGCGTCCTGGCTTCCACGCAGGGATAAATGTAAATTGGTAGCCCGGAAATGGATTCTGAAACTGTTAGGACCTTTTAGAAGGAAAAGGCGAAACTAAAAAGTGGTGAAGGAACGGTAGATCATACAGTTGAAGTCGAAACGACGAGATAGAATGAAAGTCATGACCACCCGTAAAACGGGTGGCATGAAGGAGCCTAGAAGGGCATAGGAAGGCCAGCGCCTAAAAGACGCTGGCTTTCACTATGTTC
>USDZ01000039.1 GCA_900553525.1 uncultured Oscillospiraceae bacterium | reverse complement strand
TCGTAAAAGTCATCCCGGTCCCGGACAACGCGGCCAACTTTGCCGGCGTTGTAGCAAGCGACGCCGCGCAGATAAGTCTGGCGGTTTTGGGCTTCCCCTGCAATGCGTTTGAGTGAAAACAGAGACATGCGAATACCGCGCCTCCTTCCCAGGGTGCTATCATTTCATTATACTCCGAAAAGGATGGCCTGACAAGGGAAAAGGGCAAAATACGGCTCACGCCCCCTGGAAAACATCACAGCGCAAGGGTATTTTTGGGTGCCGCAGCTGGGGAGAAGGATGGGTTCCCGCATCGATAAGGCGCAAAAAAGGTGCGTTGCAAAATGCAACGCCCTAAAAAGCGGTATCACAGGAACGCCGTTTCGATGAACAGCATGGGCCGGAGTCTCTGCACAGAGGGATTTTCAGGCATGTCGCCGGTGCGGAGCCTTATGTCGGCGGCGAATGCGGGAAACCGGCGAAGGCGCGGGAGCGGGAGAGAGTTTTTGCAGACGGTGGACGGCCCCCGCTCGAGCGGTCAAAAACAGAGGGGAAACATAAAAATAGGGTAGAAAAGCAAAACAGGCGAACAGCCAGCCTGAAAAGCCCAGGTATAGCCAGGCAATCTCGCCTACTCTCCCTTTCATCAGACGACGGGATTCCCGCACAGCGGCCCGCACCGTCGGCTGTTCGGCCAACAGATAGCCGGTGGGCATATAGCGCAGCATGACCAGCTCGACGGCGATAAAACCGGCGATGAGGGCGAACAGCCCGAAAATGGCTGAAAAAAGTATGGTGATTTCCGTGAACGCCGTGTCACCGCTCCCGCGCCGCAACCAATCTCCATATCCAAGCGTCAAGGCAGCAGGGGCGAAAAAGATCACACTCCAAAACGCACGCAGGCCCCAAAGGGACAGACGCCAGCGTATGGCCTTGCCATACCATTTTATCCGATAAAAACGCCAGATGATGCGGGTGGGTACCGTCTGCGCGGCGGGATCGGGTTCTGCCCCGGCCACAAGATGCGTGCCGCTGCCGTCGGTCACCTCGGAAACCGGATGAAGAGGCGGCGGTCCGGGATCGGCTATGAGACGGTAATAGACGGCCTGTCCGGCCCGAAGGGGAGAGATGAGGAGCAGATCGGTCAGCAGCGCAATCCCAAGGATCCCGAGGCGCCATCCGTTGTCCCGTCCCTGTAAAAGCCCGTCTATGGAGACCCCTTGATCCACCCCAAGCCCCATCAGGATCAGTGCACCGAATTCTGAAACGGTGAGCAGAATATCGGCTGCAAGTACAATGCACTGAACCGTGATCGCTCCGCTCCAGTTGCCACCTAGCTGTATACGGGCTTGTTTGGCCGGGCGCATATCCATCCCCGCTTTCCGGATTTTACCCTAGTATGGACGAAAAGAGGCGGGATGATGCAAAAACGCGGGAGGCTCAAATACGGCATCCAAGCCTACCTATGTAAAAAGAGCAGGATGCTCAGCGCATTCCCGCTCTTTTTATGTGACCGATCAGTCGTGATGCTCGAGAATTTCCTCTCGTTCCCGGAAAAATAGGGAAATGCACCAGATACCGGCCAAGGCGACAATGGTGTAGATTACTCGGCTGACCGCGGCGCCCTGTCCGCCAAAAGCCCATCCCACTATGTCGAATTGGAACAAGCCGATGCTGCCCCAGTTGATGGCGCCGATGACAACAAGGATCAGGGCCAGTCTGTCCAGCACGTTCTTCACTCCTTCATCCACCTTCATTTGTGAAATTACGCATTGCTGCGCAAAGTTAGTATCGGATACAGTGGATGAAATTATACTGGTCCCGTTTTTTTACCAATGGAACGCAATTTTTACCATTGTTTCCCTGTCCGGCCGCGAGCAGCAAAGCCATGCGACGAACCAGAAAATATTGGGCATTCCGTCGAATACCAGAAGAAAAAACGTCATTTTTTATATAAAAACAATAAAATAAAATATTTATGTGTAAAATAATATAACAATAAATCATAAAGTTCAAAATAGGAGGTTGCTTTCCGGAAAATTTTGAGTATAATAGAAAACAGGTTGTTACAAAGTTGTAACTTTTAGAGGACGGATATCCGCCCAGTCTTTGTGAATCCGACCGGAGCCGACAACGCCGGTCTGGACGACCATGAGGGAGTGAGTACCGTTGTTTCTTAAAGAAAAAATCCCGACCCTTGCGCGCCGCACCGCACGGGGGACGAGGGTTTTAGCGAAGAGGGTTTGGAGGGCTGTCCGCAGGGGAGCGGCTGCCGGATACCGTTTGTGTTACGTCACAGGTGTTCAAGTCGTTCGAATCGCTCGGACGTTCGCTCGGGGGACATCCCGCGTTTTCGCTCCAGTGGGGCATGTTATACACCGTTTTTTGGACTGGGCGCTGCTGCGTCATCTGCGTGCATTTGCCGGCGAATGCCGCCGGATCGGTCAAGGCTTTGTCATAGCCGGCCGCCGGGTGTCCGCCGCGTTCCGGCGCCATCCCGCGATGGGTCTGTTGCAGATTTTGCTTCTGCCCTTTCTGGCGGTTAGGCGTCATCGGAAAGCGCTCTTTTCCCTTTTCAATATTGCGGCACCGGTCGCCGCGGCGTTTCTCTTGGTTTTTACACTCAAATTCTGGAGCGGTCTAGAATTTGGGCTGGTGGTGGAATACGGAGGTGAAAAACTCGGCTATATTGCGGACGAGTCGGTTTTCGATACGGCTGCGGCCATGGCGGCCGAGCGGGTTATCAACACCGATGACTCCTTCCAAGTGGAACGGACGCCAAAGCTTACCCTTGCGGTGGTGCGCAACGAGGAACTGCTGGATGAAACCGCGGTCTGCGACCGGATTCTCTCTTCTTCCAGCGATTCCATCACCGAAGCCAGCGGCCTGTACGTGGACGACCGGTTTATCGGCGCAGTGACTTCCCGTGTCCAGCTTGACGGTGTCCTTAACGGAATACTCGACAGCTATCGGGACGGTACCGGCACCGATCAGGCGCAGTTTTTGCAAAAAGTAGAAGTGGTGGACGGTCTGTATCCGGTAACCTCCACCATCAGCGCGAGCGCCATGAAGACCCATTTGACCGCACAGACAGTGGTGGAAAAGCGGTATGAGGCGGTGCCGGGCGATTCTTACAGCCGGATTGCCAGCAAGCACGGCATGACCATTAGCGAACTCAAGGCCCTTAACCCGGAACAGGGGGATATGATTCATATCGGGGACGAGCTGGTGGTACAGAGACCTCAGTCTTTTCTGCGCGTACAGGTGACTCGGGTCGTAGAATATGAGCAGACGCTGGATTACCAGACGAAAAAAGTGCAGGATTCCTCTCAGTATGAGGGTTATGAGAAGGTACAGACGCAGGGACAAGAAGGACTGCAGAAGGTAACGGCCGAGGTCACGTATATCGATGGGGTGGAACAGTCCCGAAACATTTTATCGACGGAAATCATCCGGGAACCGGTCGATAAGGTGGTTGTCGTAGGCGGCAAAAAGGTAAATCCGGGCGCTTATACCGGAGACGGAATCTCAACAGGCAAGTTTATATGGCCGATGCCCTATACCCGCAACATCACCTCTCCCTATGGCCGGCGGGGACGCTCTACCCATTCGGGAATCGATATTTCGGCCAGCGGCATTTACGGGCAGAGCATTATCGCCGCAGACGGCGGCGTAGTGGTCAAGACCAATACGAGCGGCTGGGGCATGAGCTACGGTAGCTACGTCCTTATCGATCACGGCGGCGGGTATCAGACAATGTATGCGCATTGCAGCTCGGTCCTGGTGGAACCGGGGCAGAAGGTCACAAAAGGCCAGGTCATCGCCAAAGTGGGAAGTACCGGCCGCAGCAGCGGACCGCATCTCCATTTTGAGATCCGCATCAACGGAAAAACGACCAATCCGTTAGCATTTGTAGGTTGAACAAGCAAGAGCCAGGACCGTGGATACATTCCACGGTCCTTTTTTATCCGGACCCGAGCACCCGGAGGCTTGAGTTCCGGAAAAGGGTTGCGCGTTTTCCAGGGCCGCGGTATACTCATATAAAATGAAGTACGGCAGGAGAAAGAGCAACGCTGCATTCGATATCCAAGAACACCCGGTGCTGGAAAAACCGGTCCAGCGGGTTATCGCCCATATCCGACCGGCGAACGGACGGAGACAACCGTGGACTGTTTTGAAGGGAATGCCGCGATGGAACGGAGATGTGCGTCGATGCGTTTGCCGGTAAGCCCCGGACTCCTTTTTCGTCCGCTTACAGCGGAGGATGTCGGGGATTTGTGCGAAATTTTACGGGATCCGGTCGCCATGACCGCTTATGAACATGCCTTTACCATGGAAGAGGTTTATACCTGGCTCGGGCGGCAGCAGGCGCGGTACATCCGGTATGGATTTGGACTCTGGGCTTTGCTCGATAGCGGTACCGGCGCATTCGTCGGCCAAGTCGGGCTGACGATGCAAGAAACCCCGGGCGGTCCGGAACTGGAGATTGGGTATCTGCTCAAACGTCGGTTCTGGCATCGCGGCTATGCCTCGCGTGCGGCGGCTTCCTGCCGGGATTTTGCATTCAAGGAAATGGACGCCTCGCGGGTGGTCAGCATCATCCGGGACACAAACGAGGCATCCAAAAGAGTGGCGGAAAGGATTGGGCTGCGACCGGACTATTCCTTCGTTAAGCATTATTACGGGGTGGACATGCCCCATATCGTCTATGTCCTCCGCCGTGAAGATTGGCTTGGAAAAGGGAAAAATCCGGACGGCGAATAACCAAACTGGAGGATGGTCGGCACCGGATTGCCCGGCTGAGATGCCGTCCGGGTCTTAAGATTAAAAATCGATTCGTCGGCGAGAAATAAAAATTCCACAGCCCAGAAAGTCCGATCGCAAAGCAAGGCTTTGATATCTTTGTAATCCGCTTCCAATCGGACATCCACATATGCTGTCGGGTATTGAATGGCTGTCGGAGAGTACCGCTTGTTATGCGGCTGGTTAGTTTCGAAAGAAATCCACATGAGGCGAGGCGTTTCGGGTTGACATCAAGAAAAATGATGATGGCGGCTCATGGACAAGGGAGCTGTATTCGGCAGATCGGACTGTACCCCGTTGTTCCGATTTTACTGTTAGAGGGAGTCAATAAAATGAAAAAACGATGCCCGTGGTGCGGGAAACAAAAAGGAGGCCTGGTTGTGCATCCAACCGGTTCCCCGTTTTTAGCCAAATGTCCGTTTTGCCATCATCTATATGGCCAGAATAATCATGACAAGTCGATGGTGATCCCTGGCGTGCTGTGTATCATTTTTGTCGTGCTGTGTGGCTTCCATAGCCTTTTCATCATACCGGTGCTTCTCCTTCTCCTCGTGATGATCTCCCGGATTTTTACATTGCCATACTTCAGAATGGAAAAAGATAAACTGACCGGCAGATTTGTTTTTTTAAAGTATCCATCGTCAACGACGTATGAAGCCAGATTTGTGTCTTCTGAAGATCTGCCCCGGATCAAAATCCGGGACATATACCCGACTACACGCGATTTTGACCACCATATATGTTATACGCACAGATCTCCTATTCAAATCGTCGGCAAAACGGGGGAGGGTTTTCTATTTCAGCTGTTGTATCGTCATCCGGAAAATCCAGAGTATGAGGCCGGCCGTTTTTATACCATATACGTTCGGGAACAACCCTATGAAATCGAAATACGGCGTTTGGAAAATTGGGTATCATTCCGGCCCTGAACCGCACGATTTTCGGTGCTTAGTTTGAACAGGCACGGCCGAAAACCGCATGAAATAAGACATCGATGGCGATGAAAATATCCAGATAAGACATTCCATTTCAAACGGTCTCTTTCCCGAGCTTTTTAGTTCAATGCTTTTTAGTTCAATTCCAGCATTCCATGGTAAAGCCGGTAATACATCCCTTTTTGCGCCAGCAGATCCTCGTGATTTCCTCGTTCCACAATCTGCCCTTGCTCCAACACCATAATGGCGTCGGCGTTGCGTACCGTGCTTAAGCGGTGGGCAATGACAAAAACCGTCCGTCCCTCCATCAACCGATCCATTCCTTTTTCAATCAGCGCCTCCGTACGGGTATCAATCGAGGAGGTCGCTTCATCCAAAATCAGGACCGGCGGATCGGCAATAGCGGCGCGGGCAATCGCCAAGAGCTGTCTTTGCCCTTGGGAGAGATTGGCACCGTCAGAAGTTATCATGGTGTCATAACCCTGCGGAAGGCGGCGAATAAAGGAATCCGCATTGGCAATCCGGGCGGCCTCCCGAATCTCTGCCTCGGTGGCATCCAGTTTTCCGAATCGAATATTTTCCGCGATTGTTCCGGTAAATAAGTGGGTATCCTGCAAGACAATCCCCAGAGAACGGCGCAAAGCGTCCTTTTTGATATCTCGAACGTCAAACCCGTCGTACACCACGCGTCCGCCTTGCACATCATAAAATCGGTTAATCAAATTGGTAATCGTGGTTTTACCGGCCCCAGTCGAGCCGACAAACGCAATTTTTTGCCCGGGCTTTGCATAGAGGCTGATTTTTTTCAAGATGGGATGGCGGCTGTCATATCCGAAATCCACTTCTTCAAACCGCACATCTCCCCGGAGAGGAACACACGTTCCGTCGGCCTTTTTCCAGGCCCATCGGGGACTTTTCTCGTCTGTTCCCGGCTCTTGAACCAGATCGACCTGCCCCTCATCCATTTCAGAGGGCTGATTCATCGCTTCAAATACCCGTTCCGCCCCGGCAAGCGCAGCCAGGAGAAAATTGCTTTGTTGTGTGAACTGGTTGATTGGGGCGGCCGCCTGCCGAACGAATACCAGATAACTGGCCAGGCTTCCAATATCGGTGGTGCCGTTCATGGCCATAATTCCGCCAAGAATCGCGACAATGGCATAGTTGACATAAGAAATGCTGACCACTGCCGGAATCATCGTCGCGGCGAAAGTCTGCGCGCCCGTCCCCGCCTGGCGAAGAGCCTCGTTTTTGGCATGAAAGGTTTCCAGGCTGGTCTGCTCGTGGTTAAAGACCTTAACCACTTTCTGTCCGTTTACCATTTCCTCAATATAGCCGTCCAAGTCCCCGAGGCAGGCTTGCTGTTTCGTATAGAAGGCTTTGCTCTTCTGCCCGCTAAAACGAATATACAGGAACATGGCGATATAGCAAACGGTGACAATCAAGGAAAGCCGCCAATTCAGAATAAAGAGGATGAGCAGTGTCCCCACTACCTGGATAAAGCTTTGGATAACCATGGCAAAGCTATTATTCAGGGCATCCGAAATCGTATCGATATCATTTGTAAAATAACTCATGATATCGCCGTGACGTTGGCTATCAAAAAAGCGCAGGGGCAAAGTCTGGAGATGGGAAAATAAATCCCGGCGGATATCAAACAGAACCTTCTGCGCCGCTTTTACCATAGTTTGTGTATAGCCGTAGGCAGAGGCTACCCCAAATAGATAGATACCGGCTGTCACCGCAACGCCGGAGATCAGCTTTTCTATTTCACCGGACGCCAGATCGTTGACAATCGGGCGGATCATGTAATTCCCGAGAAGATTGGCCAAGGCGCTGACGGCAACCAAGACCGCAACGGCCAGCAGCAGAAACCGATGTCGCCCTAGATAGGAGAGCAACGTCCGAAGGGTGTATTGGAAGTTCTTAGGCTTCTTGGCGCTGAGCCGCCGAACCGGCATGGATATCCGCCCCTTTCATCTGGGATGCATAAATTTCCTGATAAATCGGATCGTTTTCCAGCAGATGCGCATGGGTCCCGATCGCATGGATGCGCCCGTCGTCCATAACAACAATCTGGTCGGTTCCAATCACCGAGGTGATTCGCTGGGCAATCATAATTTTGGTTACATCGGTGAGACGGGCTAAGGCCGTTCGAATCTCGCCTTCCGTAGCGGTGTCTACCGCGCTGGTGGAATCGTCAAAAATCAAGACCTTTGGATGCTTAAGCAGGGCTCGGGCGATACAGAGCCGCTGCTTCTGTCCACCGGAAATGTTGACGCCTCCCTGGCCCAAATCCGTGTCAAGTCCCTTGGGCATCTGTTTTAAAAATTCTTCGGCGCAAGCCGCACGACAGGCCTCCCAAATCGTTTCATCATCGGCCTGTGGATTCCCCCATAAAAGATTTTCTCGTACCGTACCGGAGAATAAAACGTTTTTTTGCAGGACCATTCCGACCGCATCCCGCAGGGCATGCAGGTCATATTCCCGGACATCCCGCCCACCTACTTTGACGACGCCCGTTGTTGCGTCATACAGACGGGGGATCAGCTGCACCAGCGTGCTCTTGGCCGCCCCTGTCCCGCCCAGAATGCCCACAGTCTGTCCCGTCTCAATTTGCAGGCTGACGTCGGATAGGGCATATTCCCGTGCCTCTGGATTGTATTTAAAGGAGACATTTTCAAACGTAACCCTTCCGTCGGGAATCTCTGTCACGCCGTTTTCCGGAGATAGGAGGACAATTTCTTCATCCAACACCTCGCTGATTCGATGCGCACTTGCCAGAGAGCGGGTCAATAACAGAAAAACATTGGAAATCATCATCATGGAGTTCATAATTTGGAACACATAACTTAAAAAGCCGGTCAGATCCCCCACCTGCAATGAGGAGTCGAGAACCATATTTCCTCCGAACCACATGATGAGAATAACCGCCGTATATAAAGTAAGCTGAAATGCCGGCAGATTCAGCACAGCATACCGGAAGGTATTTTGACTGGTATCCATCAGCGTTTTATTGACTTTCTCGAATCTTTCTTTCTCGTATTCTCCCCGTACAAAAGCCTTCACCGCGCGAATGGCCGCCAGCTCTTCCTGAACGGTGCTGTTCAGTTGGTCAATTGCCTTTTGTAAAAGATGATATTTCGGCGCGATCTTATGCACGATATAGAAGAGGATAGCCCCCAAAATTGGCGCGCAGAGTACAAAAACCAAAGCCAAATCCGGATTCATCCAGAAGGACAGCGCAACGCCGAATACCAGCATGACAGGTCCCCGCACCATCGGCCGAAACCCGCCGTTAATGGCATTTTGCAATACCGTGACGTCGGTTGTCATACGGGTGATCAGGGAGGAAGTTTCAAAATGATCCAGATTGGAAAATGCATAGCTCTGTACCCGTTCAAACTGGGCCTCCCGAATGCGCGCGCCCCATCCATAAGCCGCCCTGGCCGCAAACCGGGCGTATAAAAGTCCCGTTGCCAATGACAGCAATGCACAAACTACCATCTGGATACCTTTATGTAGGATATAAACCATATCGTGGTTGGCAACACCAACGTCAATCAAATCCGCCATCAATATCGGAATAATCAGTTCGAATCCGGTTTCCATTACAATCAGTAGCGCGCCGATCGCCATGTCTTTCCGGTACGGACCCAGATAATGGAGCAGGCATTTCAAATCCCGCATGTTTCCTCCTCCTTTCCGTCACGAAAATTTTGATAAGCTCTGAAAAGATAATCCGCAAAACAAGCCCTTTCCTCTTCACAAAACCCCCGCAGCATCTTGTTTTCCATGTCGCGGCAATGATCTTGCCATTTCCGCTGAGCCTGCCGGCCGCGTTCCGTCAATGCAATTAAATTGCTGCGCCGGTTTTCCTCATCGATTTTGCGAGTAATAAAACCACCTTTTTCTAATGAATCCAGCATTCGTGAAACAGCAGCCGAATCAATTTCAAAATAGTCGGCCAGTTCACACTGCCGACAAGGTCCATGAGTTTCCAGGTAGGTCATCAGCTTTGGCTGCCCAATTTCCAGCCCGATTTCTCCCAGGCAGCGCCGTAAATAATGGCTCTGTGCATGAAATGCACGATATAGCAGCATATGAAATGTCTGTTCCATAGAGGGTCCTTCTCTCAAGAAGAATTGACTTGTCAACTGTTGACAAGTCAATTATAATGAGAAGACAAGATATGTCAATATGCCCTGACAATCGGAACATGGATAAACGCCATTGCCTTTGGTTGCATAGTTTTTGTCAGTCGGGTCCTGAGAGGGACAGTGCGAACTGTAGGCAAACAGAAAACTGCCGGGATAGTCGCACCGGCAAAATAGCGCAGATCTACTCCTGCGGCTAGATAAGGATGTGATATAGACAAGATGATACAGCATATCGCTATATGCTAAACGGGCTTCAGAACGCGTATTTGTGCAGGTTTGCCGTCGGCCCCCACACGGGGGCCGTGGATTGAAATGATCTAGCGGTTGAAACGCCACCGAGAGGCTTACGGGTCGGCCCCCACACGGGGGCCGTGGATTGAAATTGGAGCGGGTGAACTTGTGCGACACGGTGACGGGTCGGCCCCCACACGGGGGCCGTGGATTGAAATCAATAACACCCATTATTCGAGCATATTTGATCTTCCAGTCGGCCCCCACACGGGGGCCGTGGATTGAAATGTCGCCCTTCGGGCCTTGTGGGCCAATAAAATCCGTCGGCCCCCACACGGGGGCCGTGGATTGAAATCTTCTTTCCAATCCCAATGGAAACCAGGATTGCTGTCGGCCCCCACACGGGGGCCGTGGATTGAAATATTTCGCCTAGCGCATCGCTGGATGCGTAGGCTCGTCGGCCCCCACACGGGGGCCGTGGATTGAAATTATCCCAAATGCTGATATACTGTCAAAAACAACAGGTCGGCCCCCACACGGGGGCCGTGGATTGAAATTTTTCCGGCCAGTCCCGGTATTGAGAGAGTCCGAGTCGGCCCCCACACGGGGGCCGTGGATTGAAATGGGAATATACTAAGTATGTAGCAATGATGCTACAGTCGGCCCCCACACGGGGGCCGTGGATTGAAATTTTCGTGTCCCGGGTAATCAGGACGCGTCGGAGGGTCGGCCCCCACACGGGGGCCGTGGATTGAAATGCCGTTACCTGGGATGATGTGGATTTTGAAAATCACGTCGGCCCCCACACGGGGCCGTGGATTGAAATATTGTCGGGGTAATCCTTATCCACCTTCGTCAAGCGGGTCGGCCCCAAACGGGGCTGTGGATTGAAATTTTACCACGATGGGCAATATGGGCGTGGACATCTTCGTCGGCCCCGCAGCATAGCATGGCCGCCTTTGCGGAAAGAGGGAGGGACGACGCGGCGCGCCGGGAGGGTTTCAAACCCCGACCGCTTGGACTGTAGCAACAGGTTAGCCAATTCAAACGATACCCGGCAGTAAGATATGAAAAAGGGTGCCAAGGCTTAAAAACCTTGGCACCCTTTTTTTATAAGGCAAGTGTCGTGAATGTATCGCGGAATACCGATTTCACTCGACAAAACCTGTCATATCAACGCTTTGGGGATTCTCTTAGTACATGCCGTCCATACCGCCGGGAGCAGCCGGGGCCGCAGGGGCGGGTTCTTTCTTATCTGCCACCAGGGATTCGGTCGTTAGGACCATAGCGGCCACCGAAGCGGCGTTCTGGAGCGCGGAACGGCAGACCTTGGTCGGATCGACAATACCGGCGGAGAACATATCGACATACTCTTCCTTGGCGAAGTCAAAACCATAGTTGAGCTTGTCAGCGGTCACAATCTTATCGATAATCACACTGCCTTCCAGGCCGGCGTTGGCCGCGATCTGGCGCAGGGGTTCCTCCAGCGCTTTTTTGACGATTTTGATTCCGGTCTTCTCGTCCCCTTCGGATTTGGCGACCATATCGTCCAGGACTTTGGAGGCGCTGATCAACGCCACGCCGCCGCCAGCCACCAGGCCTTCCTCGACAGCCGCTTTGGTCGCGGACAGGGCGTCTTCGATCCGCAGTTTCTTCTCCTTCATCTCGACCTCGGTCGCGGCGCCGACCTTGATGACCGCCACGCCGCCAGCCAGCTTGGCCAGACGCTCCTGCAGCTTCTCACGGTCAAAATCGGAAGTGGTGGTCTCAATCTGGGCACGGATCTGCGCGACACGGTTCTTGATCTGTTCGCTGTCGCCCATGCCGTCCACGAT
>USDZ01000038.1 GCA_900553525.1 uncultured Oscillospiraceae bacterium | reverse complement strand
CTTTTTTATTCGCTTTTTCTTCCCCTCCTGTCCAACATGTATTGTACCTCTACAATTGCCGTTTTTTTCTTACATTATCCAGCTTGACATTCGTTTGGTCTGGGATTACGATAAAAGATAGGTTTTTGTCCTTAAATTCGACAAAAAGAGAGATAATAGATGCATTTTGGGAATTTTTTTACCGTTGCTTATGCCTTATTTTTATGACATAATGAATAGGTGGACGAATATTGTCGATAACGTGCATATGAAAAGCATGCGTTTGCATACGGAGGATTGGGAGGTGTTCCCTTGATTGAATTCAGAGGGGTCCACAAAACTTATGATACCGGAATCAAGGCCTTAAAAGATATTAATATCCGCATTGATAAAGGGGAATTTGTATTTATTGTCGGGGCGTCCGGGGCTGGGAAAAGTACTTTTCTCAAATTGATTATGCGAGAAGAAGTGGCTAGTGCCGGTGAGGTGATTGTCAACGATTTCAAGCTTTCGAAACTCCGGCGAAAGGAGATTCCTTATCTGCGACGCACAATGGGGATCGTGTTTCAGGACTTTCGCCTGATCAACAATATGACGGTTTTTGATAATGTGGCGTTTGCCATGAGGGTGGTTGGAGCGTCCAAGCGGGATATCCGCCGGCGGGTACCATACATATTGGGATTGGTGGGACTGCAGAACAAGGCGCGCAGTTATCCGATCGAGCTTTCCGGCGGAGAGCAGCAGCGGGTCGGCCTGGCCCGTGCGCTGGTCAACAATCCCTCTCTGATTATAGCGGATGAACCTACGGGCAATATCGATCCGGATATGTCTTACGAGATCATGGAACTGCTCATTGAGATCAACCGCCGCGGCACGACAGTGCTGGTGGTTACCCATGAACACGATTTGGTGCAGGCTTTTAATCGCCGCGTCATTGAGATTCAGGACGGCCGTGTCGTCTCCGATAACTTGAGAACAGGGGAGGAGGGCCGCCATGCGATTCAGTAGTCTTCGATATTTGATTCAGTCGGGATTCCGCAACCTTTGGCAAAATCGCTTTATGGCCATTGCCTCAATCGGCGTGTTGATTTCCTGCTTGCTCCTGACCGGCGGCTCTTATTTGGTGTTTGAAAATATCGACCATGCGTTCGATTGGATATACGAACAGAACGTGATTGTGGCGTTTGCCGATGCGGACGCGACGGATGAACAGTCAGCGCAAATTGCCGAAAAACTGATAAGTATCCCCAATGTGGCCAGTGTGGAATTCGTTTCAAAAGAGGAACTGATGGAGCAGTACCTCGAAGGCGGCACTTTTCCGGAGGAACTGCATGAGGATCTGCGGGCGGAGAATCCCCTACAGGATGCTTTTGTCATCTCATTTAAGGATCTGACGCAGTTCGATGCTACCGTGACACAGATCGGGCAGGTGGAACATATCGATACGGTGGAATATGAGCCGGAAATAGCCGATTTACTGACCAGAGTACGGCAAGTCGTTCTGGCCGTCGGAGGATGGATTATCGGTCTGCTTCTTCTCGTTTCCTTGTTCATCATCGCCAATACCATTAAGCTGACCGTGTATAATCGGCGGCTGGAAATTTATATCATGCGGTCGGTGGGAGCGACAAGCGGTTTTATCCGTTTCCCCTTTGTGGTGGAGGGGATGATGCTCGGCCTTATCTCTGGAATCTTATCTTACGGAATCCTGTATTTTGTCTATACGCAACTGGCTGGGCTGTTCACTTTCGGCGGACATTTTCACCTGATTGCTTTCTCCGAGGTGTGGCTGGTTCTGCTGTTGGGTTTCTTGATCGGCGGTATCCTCATCGGAATGTTGGGAAGTGCCATTTCGATGGGAAAATATCTCAAGGAAGAGAGTAGCGCCGAGTGATGGAATGACGGATGGAATATAGGCGGTAATTGAAAAAAGGAGGCATGAGCGATGCGGTCTGTTCGACTGAGAAGAAAGATCGGTATCCGTATATTGTCGATGCTGTCGGTTTTGGTGATGGCGGTTGCGGTTCCGGCGGGCATGCTGCCGGCAAGAGCGGATTCCTTGTCGGAATCGCAGCAAAAGCTTGCCGAACTGCAAAAGAGGCAGAAAGAACTGGATAAAAAGATTCAAAATACCAGCGGAGATCTGGATGAACAGGAAGAAGTCGTCGCCCTTTATAACGAGCAGATCGCGAACGTGGAAGAACAAATCCGTGAATATCAGAGCCAGATCGACTCGCTTGATCAGCAGATTGCAGACATAGAGGCCCAGATTTCTGCATTGGAACAGGAAATCGCCGACCGCGAGGCGGCTATTGAAGACCGCTTTGACAAACTGCTCCTGCGGGTCCGTTCGATTGCGCAGACAGGAAATTTGTCGGTGTTACAGATGCTGATCGACACCGAAGAGTATACCGATTATCTTCTCCGATCTCAGGTGATGAAGCAGATTTCCGAACACGACCAGGAACTGATGGACGAACTGGAGGCGGAGAAAAAGGAGATCAACAGCGAGAAGGAAAAGGTCGAACAGGATAAAGAAAGCGTGGCCCAGGCACGGGAAAGCCAGCTTGCGCTCAAGGCGGATATGGACAAGCAAAAGGCGAATCTGGATTCCCTGTATAAAGCCGCCAAACAGAAAGAAGTACAACTGCAGAAAGATCTCAATCAATACGAGTCAGAGAAAGAGCGGATCAAACGGGATGAGGCGAAGCTGGAGGCGATGATTCAGGAACTGCTGAACACGACTCCCTCCGACGGAAAATACGGCGGCAGTATGTATTGGCCGACTCCAACCGTCAAAAAGATCACTTCGCCCTTCGGTTATCGCTGGGGCGGCGATTTCCACGGCGGCACCGATATCTCCAACGGGCGCTCCTCGGGCGAAAAGATTGTCGCCGCCGCTGACGGAACCGTAATCAAAGTCAACAGCACCGATTCCTGGGGTATGAGCTATGGCTATTACTGCATGATCGACCACGGATTGGATTCTCAGGGACGCCGGATCGTGACGCTTTATGCCCATATGCAAAAAGGCAGTCCGGTTGTTCGGGAAGGGCAGAAAGTCGTTGGCGGGCAAACCATACTCGGCTATATCGGCGCGACTGGAAACGTAACGGGTCCGCACCTGCATTTTGAGGTGCGGGTTAACGGGACGCGGGTGGATCCGGTTGGAAATGGATACATTTCCCTGCCGAATTAAGGGCATACTGTTGCAGGAGCTCATGGAGCCGTCCGGCGGCTCCATGAGCTTGTGTTGTATAAGGCTCGTGAACCAAATCCGACAGAAGGGACAGACAGGCGATGAATAAAAAGGTTTCCCTGGGCGTCACTCTGGCGCTGATTTTTCTTTCCATTGCGATGACGGTATCCATCACCGTGGTAATTGCCATGAGGCATTTTGGAACGATGCAGACGGATCTACAGCAGAGGGTCGAGATGTTCGATTACATCAATGACATCGACAAAATCGCCCGGCAGAATTATATTATAGATGAAGAGAGATTGCGTGCTGCACTGTTTCGTGGGTATGTAGAGGGGTTGGGCGACCCTTACGCCGCCTATCTGACGGCTTCGGAATACCAGGCGGCGCAGAACGCGGCTGCGGGGAAACAGACGGGGTTCGGCCTGGAAGTGACCCTGACAAAAGAGAATATGGTCGTCGTTTCCGTGTGTGACAACGGATCGCCGGCAGCCTTGTCGGGCGTACAGAAAGGCGATGTCGTAACCGCTGCGGACGGTGAAGAGGTATCGGTCGAGACGTTTGAGGCTCTTCAGCACAAATTGCGGGAGAACAGCAAAATTCTGCTCTCTTTAACGCGGGGGGAGACGGATTATGCGGTTGAGCTTTCCTCCAACACCTACACGGCTGTGAGCGTTGAAAGCCGGATGGCCGGCTCGGTTGGCATTCTCCGAATACGGACCTTCGACAGTGAGACCCCCTCCCAGTTTAAATCGGCTTACCGTTCTCTGCTTGAACAGGGAGCCACGTCCTTTCTTTTTGATCTTCGGGACAACGAAGGCGGCTCCTTGGATGCGGCTAAGGATGTTATCGCATTTCTGATGCCGCGCGGTCCCTATGCGAAATACACGACAAAAAGCGGGACTGAGACTCTAATGGCAGAGGATTCGGATGAACTTCAATTGCCTTCCGTGACACTCGTGAACGGCACGACAGCCGGAGAAGCGGAACTTTTCGCCGGGGTCCTACAAAATTTTGGAAAAACGCAGGTGATCGGGACAGCCACAGCAGGAAAGAATACGGTGCAGAATCTCGTTGCGATTGAGTCCGACAAGTCGGCCGTTCGGATTACGGTGGCAAGTCTTTCCCTCATTCAAAACAATGCCACGTGGCAGGATACCGGTATTCAGCCGAGTCAAGTGGTCGAAATGCCGGAGGCCCTCCTGCCATATGCAGCGCTGCTGACGGATGAGGAGGATCCGCAGATAGCCGCAGGGTTGGCCGCTCTGCAAGGCAACAGCCCGCCCTCGACAACGGCGCCTGTTGAATCAACGGGAACTGCCACCGCGCCGACGGAGACCAGCGCTGAATCTTCCGGGACAGAGTCCGCGGCAACGGAATCCGCTGAATCATAGGCCGACTCTTAAGGTTGTGTGTTCGACGCCCCTGTTCCGCTTCTGTGGAACAGGGGCGTCTAGTACTTTTGGGAACGGCACAGTGAGATTGTGAAGTTTTAACAATGATGGGTTTTTATAACGAAGACTCGGATAGCAAGAGACCGGAGCCAATTGTGATGAGGGACCCGAAAAAACGGGGAAAACCATTTTATATTTCCCGGAAAATTCGTGCGATGGCGCTGAAGGGGAGGATATGCTGGAAAAGAGCTGAGACCACAGAAAGAGAGCATGCAAACTCCTCTTGTTGGTTGCTCTTTCAAAAGTCGGCTTTATGATGTTTTCAGCAGGGAAACAGCGTCACCGCTTAGAAGCCGGAATCAATTCCTCGAATAAACGACCATATTTTGGTACGGTGATAGTGGATAGGGTCTTGCAGGAAAGGAAAAACCATGTTACACTGGTGATAAAGTTTGAACGGCGGATGCGGGATTTAGCCGTTTAAGATACGTGTGCGCCCGGTTAAAACCGGGCGCACACTGGGTGAAAGAGAGGGAAGGGCCATGGCGGAGACGGTCTGTCCATCTTATCTCCGGGATGTCGTTGTCGTCATCCCATCGCTGAATCCGGACGCCAAACTGCTGTCGACCGTTTGCGGCCTCCGAGAAGAGGGGTGTATGCGGATTGTTGTCCTCGACGACGGCAGTCGAGCGGATACCGCCCCCATATTTTCCGAGGTGGAGAGGGTGTACGACTGTGAGCTGCTGAGGCATCCCGTGAATTTGGGGAAAGGGCGGGCGCTTAAAACCGCTTTTATGCATATCCTGAACACCTATCCCGATTGTGCCGGAGTGGTGACGGTTGACGCTGACGGGCAGCATAAAGCGAGGGACGTGGCCGCGTGCGCTGAGGCGCTCATGAAGCATCCGGATTGCCTGATTCTAGGATGCCGCGATTTCAGGAGGAGCGGAGTGCCGACTCACAACAGGCTTGGAAACCGGATCACCCGCCAGGTCTTCCATTTTCTCTGCGGGCTGAAGGTGTCGGATACCCAAACCGGCCTGCGGGCGTTGTCCAGGAAGCTGATGGAGATCTTTCTGCCGGTCAAGGGCGAACGGTTCGAATATGAGATGAACATGCTCATCGAGGCGGAGGAGAGACGTATTTCGATCCGGGAGGTCCAGATTGAAACCGTTTACATTGAGGAAAATCGTTCCTCCCATTTCAACCCCCTTTTCGATTCCATCCGAGTCTATTCGGTGTTCGCGCGGTTCATTCTGTCCTCCCTAACTTCTTTTTTGCTGGATATCCTGCTGTTCGCCCTGTTTATCTACCTGTTAGAGAAAAGCGCCCCTCAGTATTACATTTTTTACGCAACGCTCGGTGCGCGGTTGATTTCTTCCCTGTTCAATTTCCTGACCAATAAGAATCAGGTCTTTCAGTATAAGGACCGGAGTGTCCCGGCGCTCACTCGATATTACGCTATCTGTCTGGTGGAACTTATCGCCTCGGCTTTTGGTGTCTATTTCCTTCATCGTTGGTTGAAGATCAGTGAGATTGCGCTGAAAATTCCCGTGGACCTACTGCTGTTTATCATCAGTTTCCATGTGGAGCGGAGATGGGTGTTTCGCCGGAGGAGAAAAGGGCTGGATTCATAAGGCGCTTTGGTTAAAATAAGAGATTCTTTGTTGCGAAAGGATGTCGTCAATCGCATGATACACGAAAATGTACCGCATACCTTCCCGGAACCGGAAAACGGTGCCTGTAAGATGCCGCCGAAAAAGGAAAAGTGGTTTACGCTTAAGCAGAAAATCGCGCTTGTTTTATCCGTAAATACTTTTGTCGCTCTATCCGTCTTATTATTTGCACCGATGGAGGTTTATCTCGGCAATATCAATGAGTTTGCCTTTCCATTCAATCATATCTGGTGGCTCCTGCTCGTGTTCAGTGTGCTGATCACGCTTGTTGTGGGGGCAGTCGAGTGTCTGCTGCCGGACAAGATTTTTTTGGCTGCCAACATCGCCGTGTTTGCCGTCGGTCTTTGCTGCTATATACAATCCCTTGCACTCAACGGACAGATGGGCAGCCTTACCGGCGGGGAAAAAGTATATGGACGAAGCTTGGTTCTGGTCAATCTATTGATCTGGCTGCTGATTTTCGCTGCTGTTATTGTTTTGACGCTTGTCCTCATAAAACGGAAGAAACGCAAAATCTTGACCACGATACTGGAGTTTGTCTCGCTGGCCATTGTAGCCATGCAAACGGTTGCGTTCGTTTCGCTGCTTGCCGCCGCGGACATGGCATCGTTTCAGAAAACCGATTATCTGACAACTGAAGGTGAGTTTGAGCTTTCCGGAAAAAACAATGTGGTCGTTTTTATTCTGGACAGTTGCGATTGGTCCTATATCGACAATACGTTGAAACGATACCCCGATTTACTGGATGAGATGAAGGGATTTACCTATTATACCAATGCCGTGAGTACGCACAGCCGTACCTATCCGTCCATTCCCTATATGCTGACGGGCGAAATTTGCTATTTCGATAAGCCGTATCAGGAGTATATCAATCAGGCCTATGCCGGCAGCCGTTTCCTGCCCCGGATCTACGAGACAGGGGCCGATATTCGGATTTTTACAGAGGCCGCTTTTATCGGGGATTCCGCTAAAAGTCAGGTTTCCAATTGCGCGCTTATGGAACAAGAAAAATTGTCTGTCCTATCCATTCCGGACCTTTTAAACCAAATGCTGAAAATATCGTTGTACCGGGAAATGCCGTATGCCGCAAAGCCACAGTTTCAATATGAGTCCAGCGCTGTAAACGATGCGGTTTTAAATCTTCCGGACCAGTACGCCGCAGGAGATGACGCGCTGTTCTTTTCCCAATTCCAGGAAAAGGGCCTTACGGTCAACTCCGAATATCCCGCGGCGTTTCGTTTCTATCATCTCAACGGTGCTCATATCGGGTCAAATATCGATGAAAACGCCATACGAACCGAAAAAACCGACATAGAAAGCGCCTTGAAAGGCAATTTCCATATTCTGGACACTTATATCCAGCAGATGCAGCAACTGGGTATCTATGAGAATTCAACCATCATTGTCACTGCTGATCATGGGTTCTCATCGGCCGATTCTTACGAAAATTTAGAAGTCCGCGGTGCCACCGGGCCCTTGTTTATGATTAAGCCGGCCGGAAAAGGATCGGGGGATCCGCTTGTCCGCTCGGATGCCCCTGTGGGGCATTTGGATTTATTCCCGACGATTTTAAAGGCCTTTGGCGCGGAATACCAGGACTTCGGCCGGCCGGCTGATGAGATTGGGGAGATGGAAGCCCGAGACCGGTATTATTATTTTTCGGCGTTTGTATCCGATGAGGACGGCGAAATCGTGCTTCGGGAATACCGGATTCGAGGAGATGCGCGGGACCTGAATAACTGGAGTTTGACCGGTCGGAATTGGGATATTCAATATTCCCAGAGGGCGGTATCGAAAAAGCGGTTTCAGGATTTGATCAAACAACCGGGCTAATCCCTCGGCCCCATCCTTTTTGTCAAAATGGATGTATGAAAAAGGGCTGTTGCAAAAGAGAAACTTTTGCAACAACCCTTTTCTACGTTATGATGACATGCCTTCCTATTCAAGCATGCAACGAATTGCCTGAAAAGAACGGTTAAAGCGAATGCGAATCCGGCGGTACAACATCCTCGTTTTGGCTGCCGGCCTCAGGGCCTTCCTCTTCGATCATGCGGATTTCATCTTCTGTTTCTTTTTTAGACTTTTCTTCCAATCCCAGCTTGTCGGCCACCTTTTTTTTGGCACGCCGCCAAAAGACAACCGCCACGGTGCCGACAGCGATGGCAACGCCGGCGATGGCCTGCACGGCATAGGTCATGACGGAAGGATCGATATAAGCGGTCTGAGAAAAGAAAAACATATGTATGGCCTCCCCCAATTACGATGATTTTATCAGCCGGTGAATCAGATATTCTCCGCCCTTTTGACCGTGGCTGTTAAAGTGATAAAAGTACTGATCACGGATATCTCGGATTCTGTCGGCATACTCCTGACTGCCCATCAATATTCTAACGGTTTCCGCTATTTTGTCAAGCTCACTTTTTTCCAAGGCAATCCCCAACTGGCTGCGGAGCTGGATCTCTTGTGGTACAATGCCGACTTTTTCATAGTTGGGATTCTCGATTTTTCTCTTGGTATTGATGAAGAGAGAGGGCTGCAACGTGGCAAAAGAGAATTCCAGGCTTATGCCGGACCAATCGGTAATCAGCAGATCCGATTCATAGATGGAGGAATTGGAGGAAAAATCCAATTCAAATGTGAGGCATTCGCCCACTTTATCCCGGTATTTCGCCGTAAGCGCCTCCAGTTTAGGCCGGTACCGCTTAATGTATTCGGGGTGAGGACGCACGATGAGATGATGTTCTTTCGTATATAACGCCTCGATCAACGGATCGATACAACTATCCAGCAGATTGTCCTCCTGCCAGGAGGGCGCGATCAGGATTTGTTTTTTACTGCGATTTTTTTTCGGACGATCTTGATAAGCTGCCGCCAGTTTTTCCAGTAGCGGATAGCCGAATTCCACCAAGGTTTTGGGTTTAGTGCCGTAAAGGCTCTCCATCGCACGGAGTTCTTTCACAGCGTGCGGCCCCACACAGAAAACGGTATCAAAATGGTCAAAGGCATGCTCATGGAAGCCAATGTGGGTGCTGTAAGCGTCGTGTGGAACATAGATATACTCGATATCCTTGCGAACAAGCGAACGCTTAATATAATAGTTTTCCAAATCCGGCGTTGTCATGACGACAATATCGGCATCCATTTTCATCATCAGCGTGATCAGCTTCTTCACACCGATATAATATGGCCGGATTCGCGGCTGCTGTTGCGCAAGAGCAAAAATCGCATCGTCCGGGTCATGGGTGACATAATGAATAACGACGTTGGTTTTTTTCAGAAGGTATTGGATAATAGCCTCGTAATACTTATAAAAGCCACTGCGTTCCGAATAGAAAACCAGGTGTTTGTTGGCAACGCTGAAAAAGCGCTTATAATCCGCCTTCTCGCGTCTGGCATACTCGTCTTTCTGAAAGATTTTGCGCTTGCCTCCGATATTCTCAAGACTTTGAAGTTCCCGACGGGTTGCCTCCAGTTCTTTGTAATCGACGTATTTCTTTGGAGGAATAACCGCGTTGAGAGCGTATAATTGCAGGATGGCGAAAAGATTGCTGGCCACCCAGTAAAGCGCGATGCCGGCGGGAACAAAAAAGCCCAGATATAGCGAAAGTCCGACGGAAAGCACCATCATGCCGTATTGATTGAGCTTGCTTTGTTCGGCCTGGAGGACATTGGAGGCATTCTGGGCAACGCACAGCAGCCAGGAAGACAATCCGGCGATCACCGGAACAAAAAGGGCGATGCCTAATACGATACTCGGGGTCCAAGACAAATTGATCCCTAGAAAATTTAAATGAAAGTTTCGAATGCTTTCTAAAATACCGGATATATCCATTGCAGGAAATTGACTTTGCAGACCCGCGAAAGCACCGGCGTACTCCGGATTTTTCAGCGCCTCGACCGCAGCGAGCTGTATGGAAGAGGAATCCACCGGTGTACCGGTTAAACCGGATGCGATGGCATTAATCGCTTGGATCAGATCGGCCGGCAGATGAAACAGATAATCGAACGGGTTATAGATAACGCCGACCACGCCCATCAAAAGGATCAGTTGGATCGCCAGGGGAATCAGGCTGGCCAATGGATTATATTTTTTAGCTTTGAAGAGCTTGGCCTGCTCCTCGGCGATGGTATCGGGATCCCCGAAAAACTGGATTTTAATGCGGTTGAGAGACGGCTGCATTTCGACCATTTTGATGGAATTTTTCTGTACCCAAACCGAAACGGGGAGCAAAATCACCTTGGTCAGCAAGGTGAAGGCGATGATGGCGACGCCGTAATTGCCGATGAGCCGATAACACCATTCCATGATATAGCCCAGCGGCAATGCCAGCCAGCCGATGACGGTACCCATTCTCAAAATCCCTCGATTCCCTTGATAATTCCTATAAATCGACTTCAGACTCCTTATTATAGTGAGAAAATTGACAATTGTCCACCCCCTCTGTTTCTATTTTTGTAAATTTAGAAAAATGGCACAAGGAAATATCGATATGTTATCCGGACCGACGTGAACACGAAACGGCAAAAGAGGGTCGGAAAAGGCTTGACCCCCGGCGGGAAGAATGTTAAAATAAGAAAGTATTTTTTGTCGGATTCTCCCCGGATCGACCGGGGGTTCGCGGACAGGCTTTTCAGGGTGCTTGCGGGGCGGAACAATAATCCCCGCGGGGAAGGAGAGTGGCGGTTTTGATTGCCATTGTGGATTATGGAGCGGGCAATCTCCGCAGTGTGGAACTCGCGTTTGCCAGGCTGGGTGTGCATACGCAGGTGACCGCCGACCCCGATATGCTGGCCCTGGCCGACGGGCTGATCCTACCTGGTGTTGGCGCGTTTTCCGACGCTATGGCGGCGCTTCACCGCAGCGGCGCGGTGCCGGCTGTTTTGGAAGCGGTTCGTTCGGGAAGGCCGCTTTTGGGGATTTGCCTGGGGATGCAGATGCTTTTGGATGGCAGCGAGGAGGGCCCCGGCGTGTCGGGCCTCGGCCTGATTCCCGGTATGGTCCGGCGTCTGCCCGACTGCGGGCTGAAAATTCCCCATATGGGATGGAATAATCTAATTCCGGCTAAGTCAAGTCCGCTTCTGGCGGGTCTGCCGGGGGAACCCTATGTCTATTTTGTTCATTCCTTTGCCTGCCAGGCCGCCGACCCAGCCGATGTACTCGCTGTCACAGAATACGGCGTGCCGTTCCATGCCGCCGTCCAGAGGGGGCGTGTCCTGGGCTTTCAGTTTCATCCGGAAAAATCCGGGGATGTGGGACAGAGGCTTCTGGCGAATTTTGTGGAGTTGGTAAGGGGGACGGCCTAATGTACGCCAAGCGTATCATTCCCTGCCTGGATATCAAGGATGGCCGTGTGGTCAAAGGCGTGAATTTCGTGGATCTGCGGGATGCGGGAGACCCTGTTGAGGTGGCCGCCGCCTATTCCCACGCGGGAGCGGATGAGGTGGTGTTTCTCGACATCACCGCTACCCACGAGGGCCGCGCCACCGTGGTGGATCTGGCCGCAAGGGTAGCTGAGCAGCTTTCCATTCCCTTTACCGTCGGAGGGGGTATTCGTACGGTGGAGGATTTTCACGATATCCTGCGTCAAGGCGCTGATAAAATCAGCGTCAATTCTGCCGCTATCGATCGTCCGGAACTCATCACGGAAGCGGCCGGGCGTTTCGGTAGCCAATGTGTTGTTGTCGCCATCGACGCCAGAAGGAGAGAGGGCGGCGGATGGGATGTATTCAAGCAGGGGGGGCGTTTAAATACGGGCATGGACGCTCTCGAATGGGCGGCCCGGGCGGAAAAGCTTGGCGCGGGTGAGATTTTGCTGACCAGCATGGACTGCGACGGCACTAAGGCGGGTTATGATCTGGAACTGACCGCTGCAGTGTCTCAGC
>USDZ01000037.1 GCA_900553525.1 uncultured Oscillospiraceae bacterium | reverse complement strand
GGATGATGGATACCATCGCCGCCATTAAAATCCCCCGGACACCGACGGGAAGCACGGCCTGGATCAGAGCAGGCATGGCGGAAGCCGCATCGTCTGTCACATGCAGGGCGTAGGCGACCAGCCCGATGCCGCCGGTTACGAGAAAGAAAGGCACCGAAAACAGACCGCTCAAGATGGTGCCGCGCGCCGTCTCCTTGGAATTGCGGCCGATCAGGAGCCGTTGGGTATAGGGTGGGGCCAGGGCCTCCCCCAGCATCATAGAAAGGAAGAGGGATAGGAATCCGGCTGCCGTGGTGCCGTTAAAAGGGTCGAAATAGGAAGCGGGGAGCGCCTCCAATACCACTTCCGGTCCGCCGGCCCGGGCCAGGGCCAGAATCAACAGAACCGGCATCCCGCCTGCGAGCAGTATAAATTGCAGAATGTCGGCGAAGAGGACGGACTGCAGTCCTCCAAAGGTGGTGTAGAGCAGGACGATGCCACAGCCAATAAAGACGCCCATATGGTGTTCCACTCCGAGCAGAACCTGGAACACCATGCCGATGGATTCCATCTGAGCCCCCACCACCCCGGCGCAGCACAAAAAGGAGAACAGGCCGGTGAGCACCCGGGCGCGCCGTCCGTAAGCCTCTCCCACAATCCCGCCGACGGTGACGGCGTTTGGAAAACGGGCGACACCGGGGACGAGAAATTTACCGATGAGTACCATGGCAAGGCTGAAGCCCAGCAGGGTTAAAGTGGTGCCGATACCGGATGAGAAGGCTTTGGCGGCATTGCCGGAGGAATATCCGCCTCCCACATAGGAGGCGGACAGGGTGGCAAAAATCACAGCGGACCCGTACCGCCCCCCCGAGGCGGTAAAATCCGCGGCATTTTTTACCCCTTTGCCGCCCCGCAGGCCGATGCCTACGAGCAGCAGGATGTAGCCCAGCACGATGGCCGTATCCACCCACATGCCCATTCCTCCCGTCCGTTCATCCTATGCCGGAACCGAGCGGGTTATGTGTTGGGACCGGCGGAGAAGAGGGATGTGTCCTTTTTTGCCGTTATCGTTTACCGGCCCATTTGGCCTGCTGAAAGGCGGACCGCTATCCCCTTCAACGGAAGGAAACGGCGGAAAAATCCGCTGGCCCCATTGACAAACCGGGTCAGATGGAGGAGAATAAGCGTACGGGATCCGCATGTACTGCGGAAACCATCCTCTGAGAAAGGCTGGCGCACATGAAAAGACGATCACGAACCGGCATGCGGCTGTTGGCCGCACCGCTTTTGATACTGCTTCTCCTGTCCGGGCTGCCCGTATCGGCCGCACGGGAAGGATATGTAAACAGCAAGATCAATGTCATCACGGAACCGGGCGAGAGTTCGAGTTACGTCTCTTTTTATAAAAATGGGGAAAAGGCCTCGCTGGACGACATGACCTGGAGCGACAACGGCCGGCATGGCAAGGCGCTGGTACTCGACGGCGTGTCGGAATATCTTCAGATTCCTCAGACTCAGATGAAGATTCCGGCTATGACCTTTACCGCGTGGATCAACTGGCAGGGAGCCAAGGATTCCGCCAATCCCGATGGATTCTACGGACAGCGCATTTTCACCGTGGCTAGAGGAACTACGAACTGGCTGACCTTGTCGCCTCATATGAGAGACACCGGCAAAACCGATGGGGAAGGGCGGATTTTGGACGGAATCTATCTGGGTTACAATTACGGTGGGGAAAGCGGAACACGGGTGGAGATCTGGAATCCGGCTGTGGACGGAGCCGAAGCGTATGGCCTGCCGGTAGGGGAATGGCACCATGTGGCCGCCGTCACCACTGGCCAGGAGATGCGGCTGTATATCGACGGGCGTCTCTGGCAGAGCCGGACGCTGGTCGCCTCGATTGCAGAACTGCTGGCACCCAATATGCGGATTGGCGCAGGGTTTGACGGGGGGCCCTATCTCAATGCTCTTCTTGATGATGTCGCCGTGTATGAGGTGGCACTGGACGAGGATCAGATTGCCAGGACGATGGATGGACTCGATCCTTTCTCCACAGACTCTTCCGTTTCCGGTGGCGATTCTTCTGGTCCCGACACGTCCGATTCCCCAGATTTCCCGTTTGCCACAACGCCTGACGGTATAGATCTGAATCAGCCAAGTCCCTTATTCGGGTTGCCGCTGTGGTCGATGATTCTGATCCTCACGCTGGCCTCGCTGTTTGTGATCTTGTCCGTGGTATTGAGCATTATTGAGGTCATGCGGCGAAAAAAACGGTAGAGGGAGGGCGGCAAAGATGAAGCGATGGTGGAAAGCGGGTCCGCTGCTTGTGACGCTGCTGCTGTTCTTCTGGCGTCCGGTACCGGCCGGGGCAGTCGATCTCCCGGCCGAGAAAGCGTTTATTCTGACCGACAGCGCGGGCGCAGGCGTGATTGAGGAAAGTCCGGCGGAACCGGCTTTTTGGGAGTATCCAACCGTACCGGCAGGTCAGACCAAGCTGACGCAGGGTACCCTCACGATTCGGAACGACACAGCGCAGAATGCCGCCGTCCAGCTTAAAGAGGTGGAACTTCCCGACGACTCCCCGGAGGCTATGGCATATCTTGCAGCCCTGACCATCACCATTCGGGATGGAGACACCGTTTTGTACGACGGTCCCTACAGTGCCATCAACAATGGAGAGTTTCGCTTGAATACCGAGGTGGCGCCGGGGGAATCAAAATCGTATACGATCTCTTTACGGTGTGCCTTCGCCTATGAGGGAGATGCGGCGACCGCGGCCAGGCAATTGTTTTGGGCGTTTTCGGCTACGTCTGTGGTGGAGGAAAACCCCGGCGGAACATTGCCTCCCATTTCTCCGGTGGCGCTTACCCTGTTCTGTGTCGCGGGGGGCCTGGTGATCCTCTGCACGGTTATGGGATTATATACGGCTATCCGCAAAGAAAAACGTTAGGTTCCGGAAAAGGCGGGGCTTTTATCAGCGTATAATTGGATGACGAATGCGCAAGAGTCCGCATGTATTGGTGCAGACGAATCCCCCATGTTTAACAAAATCGGTACAAAGAAGTCGGACAGGTTTTCTCTCCTGTCCGACTTCTTTGTTTTATGGAAGAAAATAGATCCGTCGAAAGATCACGACTCCGATGACGACGGTGCTTTGCCGGCTTTCCACTCGAGATATTCGTCGTAGGGCATGGTCTTGTCGAGAATGGTGCCGTCGGGCAGAAACTCGATGATCCGGTTGGCGACGGTCGAGATAAATTGATGGTCATAGGAGGAAAACAGGACGTTGCCTTTGAAGTCGATTAACCCGTCGTTGACCGCGGTGATAGACTCCAGATCCAAATGGTTGGTGGGCTGATCGAGTACCAGAACATTGGAGCCGAACATCATCATGCGGGAGAGCATGCACCGTACCTTCTCGCCGCCGGACAGCACCTTCACGGGTTTGAGCACATCATCCCCAGAAAAGAGCATTTTGCCCAGAAAGCCCCGCAGATACGTTTCGGTGTTGTCTTTCGAGTACTGGTTGAGCCATTCCAGCAGGTTGAGATCCACTCCGTCGAAAAAGGCGGAGTTGTCCTTGGGAAAATAGGATTGGGTGGTGGTGCCGCCCCACTTGAAGGACCCCGAATCGGGGAGGATTTCTTCCATTAAAATGCGGAACAGGGTGGTGATGGCGATCTCATTTTCCCCCACAAAGGCGATTTTATCTCCTTTATTCACTCGAAAGGATACGTTGCGCAGCACCGGCGTGCCGTCCTCAAGGGATTTGCAGAGGCCCTCCACCGTGAGAATTTCTTTGCCCGCTTCCCGATCCATGGTAAAACCGACAAAAGGATAGCGGCGGGAAGAGGCGGGCATTTCCTCCACCGTTAGCTTTTCGATCAGCTTTTTACGGGACGTGGCCTGCCGGGATTTCGATTTATTGGCGGAAAAGCGTTGGATAAAGTTCTGTAATTCCTTGATTTTGTCTTCGGCTTTCTTATTCTGATCCCGGATCATCCGCTGCATCAACTGGCTGGATTCATACCAGAAATCGTAGTTGCCCACGTAAATTTTGATCTTGTTGTAATCCACGTCCACAATATGGGTGCAGACATTATTGAGAAAATGCCGGTCATGAGAGACCACGATGACGGTGCCGATATAGTCCATCAGAAAATCCTCCAGCCAGTCGATGGAGGCGATGTCCAGATGGTTGGTCGGTTCGTCGAGAAGAATGATGTCCGGCTGTCCGAACAAGGCCCTTGCCAGCAGGATCTTCACCTTATCCCGGTCGGCGAGATTTCCCATCTGTTCGTAGAGCAGTTCCTGGGACAATCCTAAGCCCTGCAGAATCCGGCCGGCCTCGGTTTCGGCTTCCCAGCCATTGAGTTCGGCGAATTCCCCCTCCAGTTCGGAAGCGAGAACGCCATCTTCTTCTGTAAAGTCTTCCTTGGCATATAAGGCGTCTTTTTGTTGCATGATCTCAAACAGACGTGGATTGCCCTGCAGTACGGTGTCCAGGATCGTCTGTTCGTCATAGGCGAAATGATCCTGACGCAGAACCGACATCCGGGTCTTAGGATCGATGAAGACCTCGCCGGTGGAGGGCTCCAGATCTCCAGACAGGATCCGCAGAAAGGTGGATTTGCCCGCGCCGTTGGCGCCGATAACGCCGTAGCAGTTCCCAGGCGTGAATTGCAGATTGACATGGGTAAATAAGTTTTGCCCACCGAATTGAAGGCTGACGTCGGATACGGTAATCATAGTTCCTCCCACGAGTTTACAGATGGCGGCAGATGCGGTCCGGCCGCAAGATACACAATGAACCATATTATACTCGATTTTCGTTTTGCATGCAACACCCGCGCCGAAGCCGGAAAATGGGGGAGGAAAAACAGAAAACGGGTAGGGTAAGGAAAATCGCTGAACACATAGTTTCGTACCGCTTAGAGGAGAATCGTATTATCCAATTTTTCAGGGACTTGACAAAAGAAAAACCCTATTGTATTATTGTATTAATTTATTAATACAATAGAGAGGAGGCCAGGGCTGCTTGCGGGATACGGTATACGATGCCAATGTGCCGATCTATCTTCAGCTAATCGAGAAAATTCAGCGAAGGATCGTCAGGGGAGAATGGCCTGCCGGTGAACGAATACCGCCTGTACGGGAACTGGCCCTGTCTTTTGGTGTCAATCCCAACACGATGCAGCGGGCGCTTGCCGAAATGGAACGGAAAGGGCTGCTTTACAGCGAGCGGACGTCCGGCCGTTTTGTCACAAAGGATCAAGAACAGATTCTGCGGCTGCGCGATAATCTGGCCAAAGAGATCCTGGAGGATTTTCTGCTCCGTATGGAGGGCCTGGGATATACACGGGAGGCGGTTCTTCTCCTGCTGCAAAAGGGACAGAAAAAAGAAAACCCAAATGAAATAAACGGGAGAAACGAGGGGCATTTATGAGCAAACTTGTGGAATTGCGGGGCGTCGGCAAAGGATACAACGCCCGTCCGGTTTTGCAGGGATTTCATTTGTCGGTTGAAAGCGGCCGGATTGTCGGCGTCGTGGGCCCGAACGGATGCGGAAAAACCACGCTGTTTAAAATTTTGGCCGGTTTGATTACCGACTATTCTGGGGAGGTCTTGATCGACGGGCATTCCCCTGGGATCTATACCAAGTCGATTGTCTCCTATCTGCCGGAGAAAACCTATCTCAGCGACTGGATGAGGGCACGGGATGCGATCAACATGTTTGCAGACTTCTACCATGATTTTGACCGCCGAAAGGCGGAGGAAATGCTCCGGCAATTCCGTCTCGAACCCGCCATGCGCCTGAAAACCATGTCCAAAGGAATGCAGGAAAAGCTTCAGCTGATTCTGGTGATGTCCCGGGCCGCAAAGTTATATATTCTGGATGAACCGCTCAGCGGTGTGGATCCCGCCGCACGGGACTCCATTCTCCATATTATCCTCAACAACTATACGGAGGATTCGAGTGTACTGTTGTCCACACATTTGATTTATGATGTTGAGCGGATTTTCGATGATGTGGTTGTGATGGATTACGGCCGCCTGATCACGGCGGACAGCGCCGATGCCCTGCGCGAAAAAACGGGGAAGTCGCTCGATGCCTATTTCCGGGAGGTATTCAAATGTTAGGGAAACTGCTTAAATACGAGGTCAAGGCGGCGGGGAAGGTAATACCCGTCCTATATCTCGGCATCGGACTTGCGTATCTGCTTGGGAAACTGGCTGCGGCGCTGCATGTTGCCCAGATGAAGACGGGGCTGGCCGTGATCTGCCTGTGTATGGGTGTCGCGGCTATTGTGCTCGCCCTGATACTGGCTGTGCTGCGTTATGCCAAGGGGCTGTTCGGTTCCGAAGGCTATTTGGCGCAGACCCTGCCTGTTGGAAAGGGGACGTTGCTCGCGTCAAAAATGATCGCGGGTTATCTGCTGATTCTGCTCGGGATCGTTGGGCTGTTGCTGGGACTTGCCGGGATGATGGATTTGTTCGAACTCGGGAACATTTGGGAACTCCTGGTCTCAGGATTGGGAGATATGTTTCTGCCTTTGTTGATTCTCCTCGGTGCCGGCGGCCTGATTCAGATGTTTTCCACTCTTTCCACGGTGTATTTTGCCGTTACGCTGTCGAATACCAAGCCGTTTTTAAGCAACAATGTACTTTTCGCCGTGGTGTTTTATCTGGCGGGCGGTACCGTCGTCGGCCTGGTCGAACTGGCCTCTATGCTGTTGCTGCCAATTGGTATCCGCCTGTCCGGAGACGGCGGTCTGACTTTGACCTTTGAATCCATGCTGCTGGATTTGATCAAGAATCCGGAATTATGGGGTTCCAGCCAGGACCTCGCGGTGTTTGAGCATATGAGTCTGGGACTCGGCTCGGTGATCGCCGATCTCGCGGTGGGTATTTTCCTTTTATTTATCACACGCTGGCTCCTCACCCGCAAGATTGCCGTCAAATAAAGGCTCACCGGCCGGCGCAAACCATTGGTTTGCGCCGGCTTTTAAACAAGTTTTGAAGGCTAAAGGATAGAGGCCATCCGCCCTTGCTTTTTCAGATCTTCCATGCTACAATGTCCTGGAAAAATCAGACGTTTGTGTATGAACCAGTGTTCTGGTGCGGAGGATATCCCGATATGGGGCAATGGTTGCTCAAAAAAATACATGCGCTTAAGCCCGTCCAGATTCTGGCCATGGGCTTTCTTTGTATCATCTTATTGGGTGCGCTGCTTCTTACCCTGCCGATTGCGACGGTGGACCGGGATACGCTCGGATTCGTGGATGCGCTGTTTACTGCGACTTCTGCGGTATGTGTGACCGGTCTGATCGTGGTGAACACGGGGGTGACATTCTCCCTGTTCGGCCAAATCGTAATTCTTTGCTTGATCCAAATTGGCGGTCTGGGATTCATGACCATCACGGCCATGATTTTTATGATGATCGGCAAGCGGATCACCTTGCGGGAAAGGCTGGTAATCCAGGAAGCCTTTAATGCCGAGTCTTTGCAGGGCATGGTCAAGATGGTACGCAATGCTCTGTTGGTTACATTTACAATCGAAGGAACGGCCTGTATTCTCTTTACCATCCGATTCGCGTTCGAGTATGATTTGGCGCATGCCGTGTATTACGCGGTGTTCCTATCGGTTTCGGCTTTTTGCAATGCAGGGTTTGACCCCTTTGGGTTTGAAAATTCCATCACCCCTTACGTGGCCGATCCTATCGTAAATTTCCTCATTATGGCCCTGATTGTTCTGGGGGGCATGGGTTTTTCCGTGATTCTGGACGTGATACATGTCCGGCGGTGGAGCCGGCTGACTCTCCATTCGCGGGTGGTTCTGCTGGTGACGGCCGTCCTCATTCTATCGGGCACATTGATGATCTGTCTGCTGGAGTGGAACAATCCGTTGACTTTAGATAACGGCTTGAATCCAGCGGAAAAGGTGATGGCCGCGGGTTTTCAGTCGGTCACGCTGCGCACGGCCGGCTTTGACACCATCGGGCAGGGAGGGCTGACGCCCGCTGGACAGATGGTGAGCATTATCCTGATGTTTATTGGTGCGTCTCCGGCTTCCACTGGCGGCGGTATCAAGACGACAACTTTTTTCATCGTGCTGTTGTCTACAATTGTGATGATCCGCCGCAAGGAAGATTACAATATTTATCATCGCCGTCTCAACCTTTCGCTGGTACGGAGAGCACAGGCCATCGTCTTCCTGGCCCTTGGTCTGGTGTTGGTCGATACGGTGGTCATCAGCGCCGTCGAGTCCATGACGGGGGGAACCGAGTCGCTCGCCGATGTCTTATTTGAGGTGGTATCCGCCTTTGGAACGGTGGGATTGACGACAGGAATCACGCCTTCCCTAAATGCGGCTTCTAAAATTTTGATCAGCCTGACGATGTTTATCGGCCGGGTGGGGCCGCTCACCGTTTCCATGGCCTTGGCGGGCCATATGCGCAAACCGGACGCCGTTCGGTATCCGGAGGGGCGGATCATGGTGGGATAATACCGTGGCGTGCTCGGCATTGGAACAGAGAAGGCGAGTGGAGGGACATAGTCAATGAAGCAGATTGCGGTTTTGGGACTCAGCCGTTTTGGAGCAAGTGTGGCCCGTTCTCTCACTTCAATGGGGGTAGAGGTCCTTGGAGTGGACCACGATCCCGAACGGGTGGCGGACCTTGCCCACGACATCACCCACGTCGTGCAGGCGGACATTCTCGACAACGATGCGCTCGACTCTCTTGGGCTTCGGAATTTCGACGTCGTAGTTCTCAGCGTCAAGGATGTAGAGATCAGTTGCTTGGCCACAATCGCCCTGAAGGATCATGGCGCGGCCCGTATCGTCGCACAGGCGACCGGGGAATCTCATGCGAAGATATTGGAGAGGATCGGCGCGGATAAGGTCATCATGCCGGAAAAGGACATGGGTGTCCGTTTGGCGCGCAGTTTGTCCAGCAATAATCTGATCGATTATATGGAACTCTCGGCCAGTCACAGCCTAATGGAGATCCAGGCCCTGGATGATTGGGTTGGGCATACTCTTCGAGAAAGCAATATCCGTTTGAAATACGGTATCAATGTGGTGGCCATTCGTTCCGGACGGGTGCTGAACGTGTCGCCGGCCGGAGACGACATCATCCACGACGGCGATCTGCTGGTGGTCATCGGGGAGAACGCGGATCTCGAGAAGCTCAACCGCTACCAGAACAAGAAGAAATCGGTGTTTTGAAGATAGCGGCGCCGGAGGAATCCTCTTTCAGGCGCCGCTGCTGTATTTATAATAGGTTGTCCGGCGGTGGAAAAGCGATCCGATGACAAGCCGTATTTTCCGTCCCCGCCGGTCGGTAGTCGGTCTGGAAGGCCGATGCCCATATGCATGAAAATGTGAAATATATGCGCTCGTATATCGGCGCCGGAATATACAACTTGCTATTTCCAGATATTCCCTTTAAAATAAAAGGGAAATGGATATGAAACTGAGAAAAATACTGGGCGATAACATCGTGCGGTACCGAAATCAAGTGAATATGACCCAAATGCAGCTGGCAAGTGCTGCGGAAATCAGCCTATCCCAGCTGCGGCATGTGGAGCATGGCACAGGAAACACCACGGTGGATGTAATCGAACGGATTTCTCTGTCTTTAAACGTTCCGGCTGCCGACTTGTTCAAAAGCTGACCGGATAGGAGAGAGAAGAGCAGAGAAAAGGCTCTATACTGTGAAAAAAACACACTTCATATCCACTGCGTTTTCAGCGTCTAAACCACAAGAGTGGGATAAAAGGAGCTATGCCTCTAATTCGGCATGGCTCGTCATGTCGTGCGGTCAGGAAACAATAGATAGGTGGGAGTCCATTGCGGTACGTCATATCGGTTTCAGAACAAATACTGGAAGGAAGCTGCTACCAGGCGTTTGGGATCCGATGCGAGGATGAGGAAATCCACGATTTGGCACGGGATGCCTCCATTCTCGAACCGCTTTTGCAGCGATGTAACGAGATGGATTTGGATCCGCTTCATCTGCGGGATGTCGCAGAGGATTTTGTGGCCGATTTAGCGGAACCCATCGCGATATCCCCCCAAAAATCGAAAAACCGTCCACCTATCGGTATGGACGGCTCGATATAGTCTCCGGCCAAGCCGGAGTTTTTTTATTTTAAAGCAGAAAGTCACCGGAATCGTCGGCCAAACTATCGGCAGAAATGTGGAGTATTCCGCTCAGACAGGCCGCCGGGTGGGCTGGATAGGACCATACGTTTATCCTTATCCGGCGCGGCGGGAGGCGGATAGGGCGGTATGCCGCAACAGCACCGAGGTGGTCACGGAACCGAGGGACAGGCTGCTTTTGGTCATACGACTGACGATGTCTTGCACCTCGTCCACAGCCACATCGCCGCACAAGGCCCCGGTATCATCTTCACTGACGCCGACATCAACGAGAATGGTACGTTCCGTGACATGGTCGCGGCCGATCAGGCGGGGCTTGCCGGTCGCGGACACCACTAGATCGGCCCGGCGGCAGATTGCCGCGAGATCCCGGGTACGGGAATGGCACATGGTCACAGTCGCGTTGCGGGCCAGAAGCAGGAGGGACAAAGGTTTCCCCACGACCGGGCTGCGTCCAATCACAGCGGCGGTCATCCCCGCCGGATCCACGCCGTAGTGCTCCAGAATTTCTATAACGGCCTGGGCTGTGCAGGGGGGCATGGCTCGCCGGTCTCCCGCATAGAGATACGCCATATTGGTGTATCCGAAGCCGTCCACATCTTTTTCGGGACGGATCGCCCGCTTGATCGCCTCTGCCTCGATATGGCGGGGAAGAGGCTGAAGCAGAAGCAACCCGTCGGTCTCCGCATGGTCGTTGGCCTGCCGGAAAGCAGTTAGGTATTCGTCGGAGGGCACATCCTCCGGAAAACGGTGGAGTTCGGCCTCTACTCCGAGAAGTTCGCATTTCCGGATGATCGCGGAGGCGTAAGCGCTCTCGTCCGCTTTATCCCCGATTTGGAATAAAGCCAACCGCGCCTGTACACCGGCGGTTTCCAGCGTCTGGAGTTTTTGCACGGTGTCGGCGTCGATCTTGGCCGAAACCTCTTTACAATTGAAAAAGGTACCCATATCCACACTCTCCTTTTCCCACCGGACGGTGTCAGTTCAGTTTATCCTCGACTTTTTTCATCATCCTGGCGGAGAGATCATCCGCTTCTCGGCGCAGTTTGGAGCGCCGATCGAGAAGAGGTGCTGCACGGTCGGGATCCCGCATCATGCCCGCATTGATGGAGACGTTGTATTCCGCACCCTTGATGCAGGTATGGCATAGCGAGACCGCAATGCCGATATCGCTGATGAGAAGCTTGGGACAGATATCCGCCAACCGATCGAGCAAACGGAGAGCGGCGCAGCCGGTTTCCATGATGTCGAGAGGGGTTTTCGCTGCCTGTTCGAGCAGCGACTCCATACGGGCGGCTTTTGCCCGTTTTTCCTCCTCAGTCTGAGGTTTGACCTTGTACATGGCCTGGAGCGGCTCAAAAGAGCGGGCATCTTCTTCGAAGAGCTCCAGCAGATGGTTTTCCATAACGTCCAGCTTGTCCAACAGTGCGGTATATTCCG
Organism: uncultured Oscillospiraceae bacterium; assembly: GCA_900553525.1. Lineage (GTDB taxonomy): Bacteria > Bacillota > Clostridia > Oscillospirales > Acutalibacteraceae > UMGS1623. The sequence continues at coordinate 667 of USDZ01000037.1, read as the reverse complement.
CCTGGAGAGCGGGCTCCGCCTTACGCTCCTGCAGACGGCAGACCATGCGGGCAAGCGCGGTGCCGAGCGATCCCGCCAGAGCCGAGACGCCGCCGCCGCCGTATGCGTTGTCCGGAGAGGCGATTTTGCCGAGTATGGTGTCCATGGTATCGTTCATGCAGGTCCCTCCATTGTCCAGAATAGCCGGCACAGCCGTGCCGGCATGATGCCGTTATTATACCATACCTTTTGGGGGAATACAACCGGAACGGCACACCGCCCGTGATGGACGTGTAGGAGTACAATACATATTGGACAGTGGAGGAGGAAAACAAGCTTTCCGGGCAGCGGGTATATCCGCGTTTGCGAAGCCGGTGCCAGAGCCCCACCACGCCTAATGTGGGATTTCTCCGACGCATATCCCGGATGAGCTTCAGCTCTGCCTCCGCATGCGTATTTGCCTTCAAAAAGGCGTCTTGAAAAAATAAGAAAGCCAGCAAACCCTGAAGTTTACTGGCTTTCTTGGCTCCCCCAGTTGGACTCGAACCAACGACACCGCGGTTAACAGCCGCGTGCTCTACCGACTGAGCTATGGAGGAATATAGAGGAATTGCACTCTCGTGCAATTCCATCTGGTGACCCGTACGGGAATCGAACCCATGTTTGCGGCGTGAGAGGCCGCCGTCTT
>USDZ01000036.1 GCA_900553525.1 uncultured Oscillospiraceae bacterium | reverse complement strand
GTACTACGACGACGTAATCGTGGACAGCCCCGCCGGCATCGGTCCGGGGTTCGAAACAGCGGCGGCCGGGGCCGTCCAGGCGTTTGTGGTCTCCACTCCCGATATGATCTGCGCCCGAGACGCGGGAATCATCGGCCGCCTGCTCGAGGAGCGGCATTTGCCCGCCCGCCTTGTCATCAATCGGCTGCGCCCCGCTCTCGTCATGGCAGGCAAAATGCCGGATGTGGATGAGATCATCGACACGGCCGGCATTCAGCTCATCGGGATCCTGCCCGAGGACGAAGAGGTGGCCGTGGCCGGCGCCAACGGCCGTCCGCTGCCGGTGCGCAGCGACGCCTCCGTCTGTTTTGAAAACATCGCGCGGCGATACCTCGGGGAAGAGGTGCGCCTGGCCCGTCTGGAAAAAATGTGATTGGTAGAGAATTTTATAATCAAAGGAGTTGACAGTATGAACATCGCCCTGATTGCCCATGACGCCAAAAAGGAACTCATGGTTCAGTTTTGCATCGCCTATTGCGGCATCCTCAGCCGACACAATATCTGTGCCACCGGCACAACGGGAAAAATGGTGGCAGAGGCGACCGGCCTCGACATCACCCGGTATATGAGCGGTTCCCAGGGCGGGGATCAGCAGATCTCGGCCCGCATCGCCTGTGACGAAATCGACTTGCTCCTTTTTTTCCGGGATCCCATGACTGTCAAGGCACATGAGCCCAACGAAAGCGATATGTTCCGTCTGTGCGATATGCGTAACATCCCGGTGGCGACCAACATTGCCACCGCGGAGGTGCTTATTCACGGGCTGGAGCGGGGCGATCTCGACTGGCGCAATATCGTCAACCCCGGCAATCCGTAAAGATCCGTCCATTGAGAAACCCATCAGGGAACGGCTTCCGTACGTCCGGGGGCGAAGGCGCTTCCGGCGGACAGGGGCGGTTCCCTGTGTGTTATGTCCCGCATATACGGCCCAATAACCGAGCGAAAGGAAGGAAACACCGTGGCTTTGATTACCAAAGCCCCCCGCGGTACTGCCGATGTGCTGCCCGGGGAGAGTTATAAATGGCAACATGTGGAACAGACCGCCCTGTCGGTCGCACGCGACTTCGGATTTCGGGAGATGCGCACCCCGGTATTCGAGCATACCGAGCTGTTCCAGCGCTCGGTCGGGGAAACCACCGACGTGGTGCAGAAGGAAATGTACACCTTTGAGGATAAAGGAGGACGTTCCGTCACCCTGCGTCCCGAAGGGACCGCAGGCATGGCGCGGGCTCTGCTCGAACACAGCCTGAACAACGAGGCTCTGCCGGTCAAGGTGGCCTACCTCACCTCCTGTTACCGGTATGAAAAACCCCAGGCCGGCCGGATGCGGGAATTTCACCAGTTCGGCGTGGAGTGCTTCGGGGCTGCCGCCCCGCAGGCCGATGCGGAAATCATCTCGCTCGCCCGGACCATTCTGGAAACTCTCGGGGTCACGGGGGTCTCCCTGCATATCAATTCCATCGGCTGTCCCGTCTGCCGCGCCCGGTATCACACGGCGCTCAAAGCGTATTTTGAAGCGCGGCGGGACGAGCTGTGCGACACCTGTCAGAACCGTTTGGACCGCAATCCCATGCGGATCCTCGACTGTAAATCCCCGGTCTGCTCCGCCATAGCCAAGGATGCCCCGGTGATGCTCGATTATCTGTGTGAAGACTGTTCCGCCCATTTCGAGGAGGTCAAGGCCTGCCTGACCGCGGCCGAAATCCCGTTTGAAATCGATACCCGGATTGTCCGGGGCCTCGACTATTATACCCGGACGGTGTTTGAATTCGTTTCCGACGCCTTGGGCGCCCAGTCCGCCGTCTGCGGCGGGGGCCGGTACGACGGCCTGATCAAAGAACTGGGCGGCCCCGAACTGCCCTCCCTGGGTTTCGGCATGGGGCTCGAACGCCTTCTGATGATTCTGGAAGCCAAGGGGATCGCTATCCCCGCTCCTCCCTGCCCCGAACTCTACCTGGCCCCCATGGGGCCGGATGCGGTGCGGGCCTGCTTTGCCATGGCTTCCCGTTTGCGGGAGGGCGGCGTGTCGGTGGAACTCGACATCGCAGGCCGCGGCCTCAAGGCGCAAATGAAATACGCCGATAAGCTCGGCACCCGGTATGTCATCGTGGTGGGAGACGATGAACTTGCCGGAAAACAGGGACGTTTGAAGGATATGGAGACGGGGACTGAAGAACCCATTGCCCTGGACGACAGTCTCTATACCACCCTGTACCAAAAATCACTGGACCGTCAGCTCGCCGGCATGGCGGATCTCTTCGGAGAAGAACTCATGGACGGCCTTGAGAAATAATGGACCACAGAAAGGACGAATCCGTCATGGCAGAGAGCATCAAAGGACTCAAACGCACCCGATACTGCGGGGATTTCCGCCGGGATCACAGTGGTGAGGAGGCGACGGTCTTCGGCTGGGTGCAGCGGCAGCGGGATCTCGGCCAGCTGATTTTCGTGGATCTGCGGGACCGGACCGGCATCGTCCAGCTCGCCTTTGACGAGGCCACATCGCCCGATATCTTTGAAAAAGCCAGGAGCGTGCGGGGGGAATATGTCCTGGCCGCCAGAGGAAAGGTGCGGGTGCGCTCCTCGATCAATCCCGAGCTGCCCACCGGCGACGTGGAGATCGCGGTGGAGGAGCTGCGTATCCTCTCTCGGTCCGAAACCCCGCCTTTTGAAATCGTGGAGAACAGCAATACGTCTGAAGCGACCCGGCTGAAATACCGGTATCTCGATCTGCGGCGGCCGGAACTGCAGCGGAATCTGCGGATACGGCACGAGATTGCCAAGACCGCGCGGGATTATTTCGACAGCCAGGGCTTTCTGGAAATTGAGACCCCCATGCTTATCAAGTCTACACCCGAAGGCGCGCGGGATTTTCTGGTTCCCTCCCGCCTGCACAAAGGGGAATTCTATGCCCTGCCCCAATCCCCCCAGATCTACAAGCAGTTGACTATGGTGGCGGGGTTCGACCGGACCATGCAGCTCGCCCGCTGTTTCCGGGATGAGGACCTGCGGGCCGACCGCCAGCCCGAATTCACACAGATTGACCTGGAGATGTCCTTCGTGGATGTGGAGGATGTGCTTACCATCGGCGAAGGATTCATGGCCGAGGTCTTCCGCCGGGTCTTGGGGCGGGAGCTGCCCCTCCCACTGCCCCGTCTGACCTACAACGAGTCGATGCGGCGGTACGGCACGGACAAACCGGATACCCGTTTTGCCATGGAACTCATCGACTTGACCGATACGGTCCGGGACTGCGGATTCGGGGTCTTTTCCTCAGCGGCTCAGGGCGGCGGCGCGGTGGGCTGCATCACCGCCGAAAACGGGGTGTCCGCTCTCTCCCGCAAGGAGATCGATAAACTGACCGAGTATGTCCGCGGCATCGGCGCCAAAGGGCTGGCCTGGGTGCGCTGGACGGCAGAGGGCATTTCCTCTTCCTTCGGCAAATTCCTCTCCGAAACCGAAATGGAGGCTCTGCTCACCCAGGCGGGGGCCAAACCCGGGGATGTGGTGCTGATCGTCGCCGGTCCGGTGAAAAAAGCGGTTCAGACCACGCTGGGCGCCCTGCGTTTGGAAGTGGCCGAACGCCTGGAGATCCCCCGGGAGGGATACAACCTGCTCTGGATCACCGAGATGCCTTTCTTCGAATGGGACGAGGAACTCGGAGAGTGGGTGGCCATGCATCACCCCTTCACCGCGCCCCTCGACGAGTGCATCCCCTATCTCGACAGCGAGCCCGGACGGGTATACGCCAAAGCGTACGATCTGGTGCTCAACGGGATTGAACTCTCCAGCGGCTCCATTCGGATTACCGACCCGGAACTGCAAAGCCATATTTTCCGGGCATTGCACCTGACGGAAGAGGAAGCCAAACGGAAATTCGGCCATCTGCTGGAGGCCTTCCGCTACGGGGCCCCGCCTCACGGCGGCATGGGCATCGGCCTGGACCGGCTGGCCATGCAACTGATCGGCGCGGCCAGCCTGCGGGATGTGTTGGCCTTCCCCAAAGTGCAAAACATGACCGAACTGATGACCTCCTGTCCCTCTCCGGCCGACCCGGCCCAGCTGGAAGAATTGGGACTGCGTTTGGCCTCGAAGGAAAACAAAACCTGACCCTCCGTCCATAGGCGGAAGGTCCCTCCTATGGTATGACGGGATATGCCAATAGGCTCCGCTGGTTAGGGCGGCAGCCATAAAACAGCATCGGATTGTTTTTGGAAATGGCGTGGCTTCGGCTACGCCGTTTCTGCCTGAACCCTCTTTAACTGGGACTGCTTAATCCTTATCTTTGCATGGATCTTTGCAGGATCGCTCACGCTCCTTTTTTCTCCGCACGAGAAGCGGACAAGAAAACAGATAAGTATTATCGGTCCTCCTGTTCTCGGGAGGTGGCGGATTTGTAGCATGGGTTGTGGCGATCATGGCCTTAATGCTGGATAAAGGATAGATTATCGGCCGCAAAACACAGCCCGCCATGCCCACTGCGCCGGTGACAGCGGCCAAGTGGACATGGCGGGCTTTAACCTTTTGTGTTAGATGCCGCTGAACGTGGGTCCGTATCCCTCACCTACTGGATAGTCCATCAAGCGGCTGGCGTATGCTCCTGTTCATATCGTCTTCGCTTCTTTTCCATCAGCTTCTCCCAGGCGGGCAGGCTGTACCGCTTCAGGTATCCTCGGAACCAGAACCGCTTCCACCACGGCTGCCGCTCTTTGGAAGCGCACTGGAAATGATAGATATAGCCGTCCTCTTCCCACAGCACATGAGGCCAGTGCCACCGATTATACCGGATCGGCATCCAGCGCCATCGTACGGCGGGATTTCTCCGCTTTGCCCGGATAGCTTCCAGTAGACAGTTGCTGGTAAAGCATTCCGGCTCCGGAACCACTCGATACGCACCCATGGATCTCCCTCCTAAATGCTGCGCTGCTGTTCATGCAGATGCCAAACGAAATCCCGCTCCATGTATCCAAGGAACCCCCCTTGAGTTTGGGCACCTTAAGTGTGACATCTCCGGAAGTAGTGGTGGGGTTGCGGTTGTAGCGGCCGCTCCGGTAGTCCTGGCGCTGTTCGTTGCGCTCATACCAGGCTGCCTGGGTCAGCTTCTCCGCTTCGGCTTCCAGCCGCTCGTTGAGCGTTTCCTCCACACTCCCGCGCACCAGTTTCTTGAGCTGACCCCTGATTACTTCCTCCAGAATCGTCCAGAGGACAGGTTTAGCTGTACAATTTTCTCAGACATGGTTTGCTATCTCCTTTCAGAATGGTGTCTCGCAACTTCATTCTACCAGAGTTCTGCAAACCTTGTCTCTTTTTATCCTCTTTTCTTTTTGCGAAACTTATTCTACCTTATCTAATATCAAAAAGGCAATAATCTTGCAAGAAGAAAATATGCAAAATAAAAACACCATTGATGTCCAACCCTTAATGGTTCAGATTCCAATGGTGTTTTTATATGTAAAGGTGAGACAAAAAAGATCGCCTAGCAATTTTCGTGGAAATACATAAACTTTCGTATAAAAAATCATTATATCAGATGCATAAAAATGGTTTCGTTTATATCTGGATTCCATGGAGCCGGTTTTTCGTCAATCTTTATAAACCCGTACTTTTCATATAAATTAATATGATCACTCACAAGGTAAACCTTGTTGAAGTGCAAAGCTTTAGCGTATTCCAGTACAAAGTTGATCAGCTTCTGGCTTATCCGCCTGCCTCGATATTGCTCGCCGACAAACATATAACCTATATAGGGTGTATAGGGAACATTCGGAATACAGTCTGTTTTAGTCAATGTACAATAAGCCACAATGTGATTGTCCTCAAAAGCCACAAAAACCCGTTCCCAATCGCGAAAACTATTTGTTTTCATTTCTCTGGCGAGATTTTTCCCCGCACTCCAACTACATTCATCTGCATAACGGGCGACTATCTCCCATATCTTGTCGTCATTTGTAATTGGTTTTATTGTCATTAAAATCACTTCCTTTTATAAAAATAGTTTATCATCGTATAGCATATAAACCAAAGAAGTCGACTGCTTTCAAAAATTTCCTGGTACGGATATTCATAACGATACTTTGCAAAATAAAAAATCCGAGTGTCCATATGAACACTCGGATTGGTCGGAGTGGCGGGACTTGAACCCACGGCCTCTTGGTCCCGAATGTTGACATTTCATTTTTGCAGACTTTCGCAATCGTCAAAAAGTGGCTATATTACTAGATTTTTTTGCAAATTTCCTTTTGCATACTTTTGCATTTTATAACGACCAAATGCGAAAATAACGACCAAACAACGACCAAAAAAGAGGACGCCGTCCGCTCCTGGATAAGGTAGAATAAGTTTCAAAAAAAGAAAAAGACATGGTTTGCAAATCTCTAGTAAAATGAAGTCGCGACACACCATTCTAAAAGGAGACAGCAAACCATGTCCGAGAAGATTGTACAGCTAAACCTGTCCTCTGGACGGTCCTGGAGGAAGTTATCAAGGGGCAGCTCAAAGAGCTTGTGCGAGGCAGCGTAGAGGAAACGTTGACCTACTGCGATTTTCCCAGTGAACACTGGACTTGTATCCGGACCAACAATGTCATGGAACGGCTGAACCAGGAGATACGCCGCCGCACCCGCGTGGTGGGTAGCTTCCCAGACGGAAACTCTGCCCTGATGCTGGTCTGCGCCCGACTTCGCCATGTGGCCGGTACCCAGTGGGGCAACAAGAAGTACATGAACATGAAGCACTTGGAGGCTGCTGTTGAGGATGCCTCCATTGCTGGCTGACTTCACTCTTGCCAGACCCTGCAAACCATTTTGCGAAAAATTCTTGACACTACCATTCAAAGAGCTATTGAACCCCTTGGAATAGTGCGCACAGCTTCGCAGAGGCGCGGGAAGGGCCGTTCCACGCTCCGGCAGTATAACTTTTGAAGCATAGCAAAGGAGCGGGAATCCTATCCGCAAGGGACGGGATACCCGCTCTTTCCATGAATGACGAAATGTCCAATTTTTCATTTCTAAGATTTTTCCTCTTTATGCGGGGCGCTGTGGTATCCGGTAAGCCCGCCTGCTCCATCCATATCCTCCGGGGGGCCTTGGGATTTTATCGGTCTGACGATCCCTCCACCCCGATAATGTTTGAAGCTTTTCGTCCCAAACCGCGGGTATCCATGCGCGTAAAAAATTTTCCTTTAATGGATATGAGGCTTTTTTCTGTATTGCTTTTTGCGCTTTTTATGGCCTCCGAAATCTCCCAATACTTCCGATTTAATCGGTTTTTTGCCATCAAAATGCCGCCATTCCGAAGGGTAGTGGCTTGTGCGGACTACGCGATTTTGTTTTCCAAGGCGGCAAGGCGTATTTGAAGAGCCTTCACCTATGCCTTGAGCGCTTTTGTCTCCCGTTCCAGATCCCATTGCCTTTCGTGGGTCAATTTATATCCCTCGAATAAGGCGTCGATGCGTTTGGTAACATCGTTCTCGATTTTAATATTAATTCCAGTCTTTTGTAGAATAAATGTTGCGTTCTGTCCTCTAAGTATATGTTTTTCGTACGTTTGGCTGAAATTTCATCAAAAGGAAAAGAACACTCTTGTAACAATATTTGTCCGTCAAAGGGATCTTCCTCAAATGTTGCTTTACTTGTTATGGAATGATTTGGAACTGCAAAAAATTTTATACAATGTCCTCCGTAATGCCAATCATCCGAATAATGATGTGACAATTTAAGCGGTGAAGAGCATACATATCTAACCCGGCTTTCATGCCCCTGTTTGTTAGTCACTCTAATTCTGTTGATACTATTATGAGTGCTACCAACAGAAAAACCGTATACTATCCCATACTGGATATTTGCAAATTTATACCGGAATCTGTATCCGCCACAATGTTGCTTATATTATCCACAAACATTTGAAACGTCAGAAATTTTCTAATGGTAATATATTCATAAGGTATTTCATAACCGAGAATGTTCTCGATAGAAAGTATGATTAAAATAAAAGTGACAGAATCCAGATCCAGTGTCTCTTCCCAATTGTTTGAGATATGTATTCCATTTTCTTCCATAATCGGCAACAGCATAGCAGGAATATCCATGACGTATCCTTTCTTTTCAAAGTAAAAGGGAATATCAGATATTCAATATCCCTAATATCCTATTTTATCCGATAGACGTATGTATAAGTCATCAAGAAGATAATCCTCCGAGTCTTTTACCTCGTGCAAAATCTTAAGGATGGCTTTTAGATTTTTTTCATTTTGATAATGGGTATACTTTAGGGCAAATAAACTCGCATTACGTAAAAGCTGTATATTGCGTTCCTCATATTGTTGATTCTTGATAAGATATTCCGGCACAAAATGCTCTTCTAAGCTCGAGTTTCTAAGTTTGGAGTAGACCCTGTATTCCCATAAACGCTTGAATGTTAATGCAAGGTTATCATCCAAGTTTCTCAAAATCCATTCTTGTGCCAGCAACTTCTTTACCATGGCAATCATACCAGACAGACAGGCATTATAACCATCCCAATAAATTTGACAAACCGTGTGTTCCGTTTCCCTCCCTTTTTCCACCGCCTTTTCAACCAGGCGAATTTCTTTGTTGTTGCTTTTATATATATACCGGATATCTTTCCAGAATACGTGGAGACTTGGAGCAAATTTTCCCGTAAATACTGGGCGAAAGAGAGTTGCCCTATATTGGAGTAGGCGCAAAGATTCATGCAGAAAATCCTTTTTCCCTCGGGATTTTCGATGTGCCTGCAGAAGAATAGACAGCTTTATCGCTGAAGAAATCCAGCGCCCTTTTTGAAGATAAGGAACATACACCGTTTGGTTTTGGGTATCCATGCCATAAATTAAACATTCTCTTACCAGCTGCCAGTCTCCTTCGATATCGGTACCCGTGAAATCACATTCCAAAAGTATATACTCTTGATGACTCAGCTTATCTTTAATATACCATAATGCGTCTTCTTCTGTGTCCAAGAGGGTGCAGTCGGCCTCTTCAACACACAATACTTGCTCAAAATAGCGATATTGGTCGTATAGCCGACAGTTTTCACCATAGGCCAACTGAAAGTTCCCTGTCAAAAACAAGTTATTACAATGCTGATTGAGCCAGGGGATGAATTGAGGGTAGGCAGATAGGATGGCCACCTTGTAAAATGTCCAGCACTCTGTTTGAATGCCTGCATTAAAATTGAAAGGTAATTTGACCAACACACAATCCCCGCCCTTTGCCTTAATCCACTATTACTGTATGGATCCATTCGTCTATTGTATCCACCACCTGATCGGATACCTGCACATTGCTTCCTTCTAGTGATTTGGAAAAGATATGGTTCAGTTCGGAAAACGTCTGTATTGTCATTTTCTCAGACGAATTTTCACGCCATAACGCCGCCTCTGACAATGGAACATTGAGATCCTCATTTCCAAACATAACCAGACATGGGCAATGTATTTGATGAATATGAAGTTTGGGATCATATCGAGTCAAGCTTACCCAATAGTATTTGTTCAGTCCTAATAACATATTGGGTGCTGAATCGAAATCCTGATTTAAATTTTTGATTTTCTGTACCTCTTGTTGTGTCGAATCGACTTGCTTTTGTTCTTCGGTATCGATGAACCCATCCTCCTCCGCCATATGGAGGATCTGTTCCAGCAAAATGTCTTCTAATGGGGAAAAGGGCGCCCCCATCAATATCAGTCCTTTTACATACTTCTTGGTAGAATCCGGTAAAAGATTATAATAACCCGGTAGCAGATAGCCCCCCTGACTATGCCCCAAAAGAATGATAGAATCGTATGCATATTCAGAATGGTGAACGAAGAAGTTGATGACATGGTTCATGTCTTCGATATATTCTTCTTCGACAGTATCCTTTTGAGCATCCATCTTCTGTGTATAATAGTAGCTTCTTTTATAATATCGACATACGGAAATCCCCTTTTCCACCAACTTATTTGATAAATCCCTGTAAGGTTTTGCTTCCCCCACCGAACCGTTGATATCAATCAACCCTGAGCCTGGAATAAGTATGACAAGGGGTTGCTTGTCCTGCCGGCTGGCAGGGGTCTCCAGTATGCCTGGCAAATCTCCAGCCGACGTAGTAAACACCAGCCGCGTCCCTTTCTCCAAAAAAGTCTCATCAACCGGGGGATTAAAATTGATCCCCGCCACGGACTGGTCTTTGTCAAAGGATATGTATGCATAAAATTCCTGTATTTCTCCATCGCAAAGATATTCTATAACGGTATACTCGCCATTAAGGAACTGCTGTGAAAACGTAATAGATTTCGTCGGCCCAAACCGGACCTCTACGCTCTCTAAATATTCCTCACAGATATCCACGGATATCATCGATTTCATATCGATGGTATACGGAATTTCATTCACCACAGAATCCATATTTTTATCGATCAGGAGCGAGTTGAATACTTTCTTTGAAATGATCTGAATATCGCTTTTATCATTACCCGTAGTACTCTGGCCCGGGCTTTCCGACGGATTCATATCCAAATGACAGCCAGTCAATAGCAGGGCAAAAATGCATAACAGAAGTATTATCTTACTCCTTGCCGTATTTCGATAACTGTAAATTGTATAAATACGCATATGTCCCATTCTCCTTCATCAATTCGTCGTGTGTTCCAACTGTTTGGATTGATCCGTTATCCAACAAAATAATTTTGTCCATTAAATGCAGGTTATAAAGTTTATGGGAAATCAACAGCAACGTAATATTCCCATCGTTATGAAAGAAATTTTTGAATATGTGGTATTCTCCTTCGATATCCAATGATGATGAAGGCTCATCCATGATATAGACAGGCGCTTGTTTATAAAACATCCTGGCAATAGCGATTCGTTGCCACTGACCTGTCGAAAGTTCAACGCCCTCCTCGTCAAAACTCTTGGTAAGAAAGGACTCTTCCCCATTGACCCATTTTGATACCATAGAGGTGATGCTGCTTTTCTCATATGCCTGATTCGCCTGTTCTTGTGAAAAAGGCTCCCTTATATTGGTGGTGTGCAAGTTTTCCTTTAATGAAAATGCGTAATTGACATATTCCTGCATCATGCTGGAGAACAGACGATGATAATCATCCAGATTATAAGCGCCTATATCCATACCGTTTAATAATATTTGACCTTCTGTAGGATCGTAAAGGCGAAGTATTAGTTTGACGATTGTCGTTTTTCCGCTACCGTTTACGCCAACGACGCCGACTTTTTCCCCTTTCCGAATGATAAAAGAAACATCCGACAAAACAGCTTTATCCGTTTTTGGATAAGTAAAGCCCACATGAACAAACTCAAGAGATTCAAAAGAAGAAACCGATCGTTGCTGTTCTCTCTGCTTGAGTCGTGGTTTCCAATGCCTGAACGATTCAAAATATTGAAGTTTCAACCGTTGCTGTATAGAACTAGAAATCGAATTAATGAGGCTGGAAATGCCGCTCACAAACTGATTGATTATTCCGATATAATACGACAAATCGCCCACTAGGTATACCCCGGACATGATTTTATTGATAACCATATATATAATCCCCAAAATCGTTAGATTGGGAATTATGGTTACATAAACTGTACTGAGCATCTTATATTTTAAGATATCCTTTTTTTCTTGATACCATTGTTGCCATGTTGATTGATACTTATTTTTAAAATGATCAAACAGATGGTGAATACGTGTATCCTTAGCGAAGTACTTTGAGGTCATGGTATCATAGTAATACTGGATCTTTCGGATAGTATTCGCTGAATCTCTGGACCACTTATATAATTTTAAAGCGTACTTCTTGTCAATAATAAAGGAGGGTATTGTGGTAATCGCTATTACAATTCCTGCCCACCAGCCGAGATTAAAAATAATAAAAAAGGACAAAATCAACTGTATAAGTGTTTGCATGATCGAAAAGACCGTCCAGATAAAAGTTGATGTGGCGCCGACGTCCTGCACAACATTCAACAATTCATTATAGTACTCCGGAGTATCAAAATACGACACATCCAATTGACGTACGATATCCACAATTTGGTGCTTCAACACATTCATAATCCGTTCTTCATGTAATGTGCGAAAGTATTCCATTATTTTATTGATTACTGCCAGTATAATCAAAAGAGCAGCAAAAACAATAAACCAGTATAGCAATTGCGGATACTGGCCCAGGACTAAGGCGTTTGTAATATTTTTAATAGAGAGCATATTGATAATGGGAATGACTGGGGTTATGAGAGCAAGCAACAGGCGAACCATAAAGATAACAGGACCCGCCCGAAAGGAAATTTTAAAACTGAATACAAAATAGTACAACAACTGCTTTAAGCCGACTTTTCCATTCGACGAATTCATAATAACAGTCCTTCTACCCAATAGGTAATGCTACAACGTTCATAAACATGGTTTATCTTCCTCATGGTAAATATAGGTTGGTTTTTTTTCGACATTCATATAATTTATCCTGGTGCCGACTTCAATCACAACTGGAACCGCGTGGTGAATCAGTTGATTAACGATTCCTTCATAATAAGCTTTTTTTCTCTGTATCGCCAGCACATCCTCTGGATTTGACAGCAGCTGTATGTAGAGGTACAATACATGTTGGACAGGAGGGGAAGAAAAAGCGAATAAAAAAGT
>USDZ01000035.1 GCA_900553525.1 uncultured Oscillospiraceae bacterium | reverse complement strand
GGCCGGATCCGCCCCGACCAGTTTCAGATGCCGCCCTTGGCCGGCCGTGTAGCGCAGCAAAATCCGGACTCCCCCTGCGAGATCGGGGCCCACAGGCGGCAGATAGAGCGGATCTTCCTCCCCCGCACGGATAAATAAGGTATCCCCCACCTTGGCCAGTTGATTCTGATAGAAGTTTCTCCACATAAATGTGGTGGTAAACGAATATTCACAACCCATTCGACCGGCCGCACTCAACATGGGGGCCACCCAAGCGGCATCGTCAACGGTCGGATAGCGAAAGTCCAAATGGACCGTGGTTTGCATCATATAACCAATACTTCCTTAATGTTTGGTGTCAGACAGGCTCTTCAAGAGATGGATCAGGCGTTCGGTGATTTCTTCAACCGGCAGTGGCCGTCCATGCTCGGCACAGGAAACCACCTGCCACCCCAAAACTCGGGCCGCATAGAGCGCACTATCCCGGCAGCGGAGCAGATAAGTCCGGTTCCGCTCATGAATGTCCTTTCTCTCTTCATTTCCTTGATATCGCCCGGATAACAGGGCCTGGGAGACCTCCGGCGGCATATCCAGAAAGATCACCAGATCCGGCCTGGGAAGACCAAGCCGATCGTATTCATAGTCCTCCAGCCAATTCAAATAGGCATCCCAATGCTGCCGGGGCAGCTTTCCCATTTGATGAATCGCGTTGGAGGTGGTATAGCGCGCAGCCAGGATCAGTGCTCCCGCTTCATAATCCGGCTGCCAAAACTGTTTGAAACTCGCGAACCGATCCACCGCATAAAACGAAGAGGCTGCATAAGCATTAACCGCATCGGGCGAGGAACCGAAGACCCCGTCCAAATACAGCTTTACCAGAGCGGAGGAAGGGTTTCGATAATCCGGAAAGCTGATTTGCTTATAGTGTATCCCCTGATCGGCCAAATACCCGTCTAAACGGGCGAGCTGGGTGGTTTTGCCGCTGCCGTCCAAACCGTCGATCACCACAAGCCGCCCCATCCGTCTTACCTCTCCTTTGTCCTACCGTATTTTTCCCGGACCTGCTGCATTTTGCCGCAGGACATTTTGCCCTCTGGACAAGGGCCGCTCAAGCAAGGCGGACCGGCGTGGCGAAAGAGATGGGGCGCTACCTCTACACAGAGCGCCCGCATCTGCTCGGCTAGCTGCCGGATTTCCCATTGAGCCCGGTTACAGCAGCGGTGGCGGAAAAAATTTTGAAGACTGCGGGCGTTCATGGTCAAGATCATCTTGGTAGTACAGGCATTGGGCAACACAAAACGCGCGTCTTCAATGGCGCGCTTTTCCGCCGCCCGTTCGGCGGCCTTTTCTTCCATTCCGGCATCGATCAGTTCTTTTTTATGTTTATCTTTTAACAAGCGAGTGAGTTCCAGATAAGTCGTTTGGTTTTCTTCCATGGCCCGGCGGAAAAGCGCGGCCGCCTCGGGCAGCGCCTCAATTTCGGGAGGCAGAACATACTCAAAGCGATTTTCCGCCACATAACGCTGGCTCTGAACACTGAAAGACGCGATGCGATGGCGGGTAATCTGCGCGAGGAGCGAACGAGAAACCCCTTCGATACCAAAAGTAAAGCTCGCATGCTCGATTGGACTCTCATGGCCGATTTCAGCAAGCATATCCACAAAAGAAGCGGTCTTTTCGTCCGTCAGCTTATCCAAAACCCCGTCAATTCCCACGGCAGAATAGCATAAACGGGCCGCACAAGCTACGGTCCGTTCCGGATCGGGGGTATAGGTCAACAGGGTCACATGCATCTTCAGGCGCTCCTTTGCTCACTCTTCCATATAGGATGAAACGACATCTTCCCATACCAGCTAGTATAGCAGATTGTCCCGCCGGATTCAACCCATATTCGCCTGAGGTGCTCGATCAAAGCCATGATTCCAGAAGCCGAAGGATTCCCCATTTTCCATCAACTCAGGGCTGCCGCGAGTTGACGATCGGAGGCAAACGTGGAGGCGTTGTAAAGAACCAGGACATCGGTAATTTCCTTATCCGTCATCCAGTCCGCGAGATCTTCCTTAAAATAGCGCAGATCCACCATGGAGATCGTCTCATAATGCGCGATCAGAAATGGTACGAGAGCGTGGGCATAGGAATCTTTGATCACCAGCAGATGCCGCCCGTTTGTTACGCTCGTCCGGATCTCGGTCAGAGGATAATTGCCGCCGAGAAAATACGCATACTTGTCCCGCCCTTCCAGATAGGAAACATCATAAAGTGAATCGCGGACCGTTTTGCCTCCGTCATTGGTCAGGGTGCAGGGATTCTCCCGATTCGGCATATAACGCTCGATAGTATCGGCTGGAATCAGCGGGAGGTTGGCCTTGGAATACAGAGTGCCGTAAAAGTCGTCTGCTACCGTCTCTATTCGGAAATCTGACTCTTGCAAAGGCTCCAGGCCCTGTGCTTCAGCCAGAGCCTGATAGGCAAGGAACGCGCCTTTCGTTGTCCAATGATGATCGGTTCGGTAATATAAGCTGTCCCGATCCGTCTGGTCCATCAACACAGACGTGGGATCGCAGAACACGACGGATTCCCCCAGTGCAAGCTCCATGCAGTGGATCAGCGCCTCTTCGTCAGCTACCGGCGCAAAGGCCGGCAACTCCTCTTTTAAGATCGTGGTGGCGGTGGGGGCAAGCATCACCGCCGTCCGAATTGTCGGATCCATCTGCGTCACTTTTTCCAAGAAAGCCGCGACCGCACGGCAGTTGGATTGCTGCAGGCCGGCATCCGCAGCCTCCGGTATTTCAAATAACCGCTGGTTCTCGCCAAAATATACCCGGCCGTTATCCGGTCGGAGCATCGCCAGCCCCGCCAAAGTTTTGAGAGCAACCCAACTGTCCCGCATCGGGAACTGATCCGTGGTATAGGTTTCGAAATCTTTGCCGAACTGTCCGGAAAAGAGCCGGTCTGCGGAGATGGAGGGGAATTCCTGCAAATACCGGTTTTCCCGTTCCGAATAGGAGCGCGACGGAGTCAAGACATTCCAAAGGAAGCCCGCAGCGAGAACCCCTGCGAACACAAACGAGATCACCTTGTCCTTGCGCATCGGAAATCCCCCTAAAAACGAAAATACAAAAATGGATTATAAGAGGCATCCACCAAATAAGCGACGCACAGTGCAAATCCAGCCAGAAGGAGTCCGAGTTCCCCCACGGTTGATAAGAGGGGCCTGGCCTTCAACCTTTCGCCTACAAGCAAGGCGGCCTTTCTGGGAATCTCGGTACTTCCCAAGATCAGCAATACGAGCAGGACGGCGCTGGAATAGAGCAGATACAAACTCTGTCCATTCCAAACGAGACCTCCGCCGCCAAACAGGGCTCCGATGAAACGCATCCCCTGCCCCAGGGAATCAAAGGCGAAAATCGCCCAGCTAAGCATGACGAGAAACATGGTATAGATATGCCGGAAAAAGCCCGGGATCTTTTCCAGCAGACGGAGCAGCCCCATCTTTTCCACCATGAGAATCAGGCCGAAATACAAGCCCCATACCACAAAATTCCAGCCCGCCCCATGCCATATACCGGTCAGCAGCCAGACCACCAGGATATTGCGGATCTGTTTGGCAAGGCCCTTTCGGTTCCCTCCCAGGGGAATATAGACATATTCCTTAAACCAAGTACTCAGCGTGATATGCCAGCGGCGCCAAAAATCCGTGATACTGGCCGCGACATAAGGATAACGAAAATTCTCCTCAAAATGAAAACCAAACATCCGGCCCAGCCCGATCGCCATATCAGAATATCCCGAGAAGTCGAAATAGATTTGAAAGGTATAAGCGGCCAGGCCGATCCAGGCGGTCAGCGCCGGCAGAGACTCCATCTCCATGGCGGAAACCGTTTCCCAAATTTCTCCTGCCGCGTTGGCCAGCAGGGCTTTCTTGGCGAGTCCTACAATAAAGCGGCGAACACCCGCAGAAAATTCCGGAAAGGTCTCCTGTCGGTCCTGCAGTTCGCCCGCCACGGTTTTCATCCGGACAATGGGGCCGGCGATCAGTTGAGGAAACAAGGACACATATGTGCCGAAATTGAGGAGACTGCGCTGTACCTCCACCTCGCCTCTGTACAGGTCAATGATATAGGAGAGCGCCTGAAAGGTATAAAAAGAAATGCCGATCGGCAGAGACAGTTCCAACAAAGGGATCGCCAATCCAGTGACCCCGTTGATGGTGCCGATGAGGAAATTCGCATACTTGAAAAAGCCGAGCAAAAGCAGATTGAGGACGACCGCCAGAGCCAGCACCCGCCCCGGGTGTCCACCGCGCGTCTTTTCATGTTCCAACCACAGGCCGAGCCCGTAATCCATCACGATGGAAAACAGCATCAAAAGGACATATACCGGCTCTCCCCAAGCATAGAAAAACAAGCTGCCTATGAGCAAAACGACGTTTTTCCAGAAAATCTGCTTACGCGGGACCAAATAATACAGAAGCAGTATGACAGGCAAAAAGTAGAATAAAAACAATGGGCTGCTGAAAACCATAGTCCACCCCTATGCCTCCGGCAGGATTTCGAATTCCGGAAATCCCATATAACCGGGGGCGATCTCATATTTGGAAAAGGCCACCACGACGTGGCCCTGCGCGTTGATATAAAAGCCCTGATCCGGCCGGATCGTCGTGAAGGCTCCCTCATCCTCACTGTAATAATATGCCGACTCGTCCGCGGCCATCCGCTGCTCGATCTGACGTTTGACACTTTCATTAACGATGCGGATATAGTCCGGACCGAGCAGGTCTTTAAGCGTCAGTTCCCGCCCGGACTCCAAATCTATATTGTAAAAAAAACGTTCCGCGTAAAAACTCGCAGAGGTTTCCGTTTTTTCAATCAAAAAAGACACGATGCCGCCGTCGTTGCAATATAAGGTGTAATCCACATTGATCTCGGTAGGGATAAAGTCTTCTTCCCGGCCGCCCGTTTCGAGAAACGCTTGCTTATACTCTTTGGCGCGCTGACGCGCTTCTTCGACCAATTGATTCATCTTAAATTGAATTTCGTAATTGATCCGCCGTTCGAGTTCCGAGTTTCCCGTGTTCTCTAGAGCCGGAAGATTGACCTTCAGGACATCAGCGTCTTCCTCTTCCTCATACTGTGTGAAGGTAAAGACCCGCGCCACATTGCCGATCACCGGCACCTCATATAAATTGTTCGCCAGAACCGGGCTCGCATTAACCAACACGACAAACACGGCACATACAGCGGCGGCGACAACCACCGACCAGCGCGCTAAATGCGGACCGTTCTTCTTTCGGGCGTACCGCACCGCCTCCCGGACCGCCTCTCCCAGTTCTTCCGGAGGCCGAATGGCATCATAAACAGTCTTAGCCTCGTTTATGGATTTCACCCTGTATCCCCCCCTTTTGGGTATTGCCCGTCCCCCGGTCCAGCTTCGCAGCCCAGTTCTTCCTTTAGACGGCCGAGCGCCGTATATAGACGAGATTTGACGGTATTAAGATTGGTCCCGGTAATGCGGGCGATATCCTCCAGCTTCATATCTTCGTAAAAGCGCAGCATTACAACCGTTTTGAATTTCGGATCCAGGCGTTCCACCGCCCGATAGACATCAAGCCTTTCCCCGATATCCTCGTCCACCGTTTCCTCTTCGGGAAGCGCCTCCACCAGCAGAAAACGCTTATTGCGGCGCAGATAGGCAAGGCTTTCATTGACCAAAATGCGGTAAACCCAGGCTTTCACAGCCTCGGCTGCTCGCAGAGAAGACGCGTGGGTCAGCGCCTGCACCACGGTTTCCTGTACAATATCGAGAGCCGCCTCCCGGCTTCGCACATAGGCAAATGCCAGGCGATACATCGACTCCTGGTTTTCATAAATGAAATCCGTAATGAGCGCTCTCTGGCCTTCCACTCCTCCGTCTCCTTCGCCGTGATTATCCGAGCGCCTCCTTGACGGCTTGTTCCGCCGCGGGCGTGTCATCGGATATGCAGAGCACCACCATCACACCCTGTTTCCGGATGAATGGGTCCTGCAGTTTTTTCATTTCGTTTGGATTATAGCTCTCATAGGCGGTTTTCTGGTTTTCCACCCGTGTCTGCATCGCCTGATAGATACGGTCGGCCGCCTCCTCATCTTTGGCCTTGAACACCGCGATCTCTTCCGCTGTGGCGCCCGTGCTGGTATACACTTTATAAGCCGTCATATCGGCCTCGTCAATCCCATACAGGCGAACCACCGCCGCCGTGTCCACCGACGTCATCTCATCCTGGAAGGTCAGCGTGCTGTTGAGCGTATCCGCCAAAACCGACGGCTCCACCTCTTTTGCCTCCTGTTTGCCGCAACCGGCCAGGACCAACAGCAAACCCAGAAGCAGCGCCCCCATACGCACCTTTTTCATCTTTTACCATCGACTCCTTTTCTCCGTTGTCTATTGCACCGTCTATTCATTCGATACGGTGTGGGTAACAATGTAATCCTTCCATTTCACACAATACGCGGGTTTCAGATGGACCCCGTCTACCGTCGCTTCATCCGGAAGCACGCCGTTTTCATCCTGTACAGCCTCGGCGACATTCAGATACACCGCCTGTTTTTCCTCACACATCTGGATAATCAAGTTGTTATAAAGCTGGATCCGGCTGTTCGTATACACAGAACTGTCCGATTTGGCCTGGCTCACAGGCAAAATGGATTGCACATAGATAACCGCATCCGGAACGGCTTCCCGGATCCCGTCGAGTAAGTCGCCGTAACGGGCGATAAAGACGTTTTCCGAGGTCCAGCCAAGTTCATTGACCCCCAGCATGACATAGACCTTTTTAAATGCATGGCGCCTGAGCCCCTCCATAATCGTGATGGATTCTCCGCCGTCTTGTATCTTGGTCGTGCCGGCCGTATTTACATTCAGTCCTTTGGACGCATAGAATGTCGTCCCTTCGGGCATACCCCCGTAAAGCATCAGACCCTCGGTTCGGGAATCGCCGATGAAGACCGCGTCGTCAAAATAAGCGGCATTCTCCTGTGCAAAACCCGAATTTGAAGAATCGGCGGTATCGGATGAAGACACGGCGGTATCGGTCGTAGGCGTAGTGGTACCCGCAGTTGGATCGGGGTTCGTTTCCGGTTCCATCGAAGATGGACCGTCTTGCGGAAGAGAGGACGTGAAGTTCCCCTCAGTCTTCAATCTCTCCCCGTTGAGTACGGCGAATAACGCCACGATTCCCCATACGCATAACGCCGCCCCGACAATGCCGAGCACTATATTTTTGATGAAAGGTCTGCGGTCCCTCCGCTCAAACACCGATTTACCCATGTTTGGATCCTCACTTTATACCGATTCTGTCTGTAAGATGCCGCAGGCCATCAAAAAGTTGTCCTCTATATCCGTTTTCATTTTAAGCGGTTTCCATACAAGATATGCGGAGCCGAAAGGCGCCCTTACAGATCCGAAACCGTCGGCGGCGTTTCGCCCCAGTCCGACCGGCTTTTGAGGGAATCGAGATATTCCTGCAAAATGATCACCGCCGCCACTGTGTCCACAACCGCTTTTCTTTTTTTACCCCTGGTATTGGTCTGGTTGAGATAGCCGATGGCAGACAGGGTGGTCATCCGTTCATCCCAAAAAATCACTTCGAGTCCCCTGGCTTGCAGCAAAGCGGCAAATTCTTCCGCACGGCGGGCACTGTCCCCCCGTGTACCGTCCATATTCCGGGGATAGCCCAATACGACTCGGTCGGTCTTCTGTTCCGCCGCCATATGGACGGTGCGATCGGCCAGCCGTTCGAGATCCCGCTCCGTCACGGTACCGACGGGAGAGGCCAGAAGGCCACCGGGATCGGACACGGCAAAACCGGTCCGCACCATTCCGAGATCGATCCCCAACAATCGCCCGGTTTGCCTGTCCGTCATACGGGCTCCTCCCCTCTCATCTGCCTGTATCCAAATGCGGACTCCTACTTTTTCCACCAGGTCTGTTTGGCAAAGGTGGAAATCCCCTCACTCAAGTGGGTATTGTCGTTTTCCAGCACAAGCTGTACCCTGCCCTCATCGAAGCGCAGAACACTCACCCCGGTGTTATCGCACCAGGCCACCTCATTGAGCCCTTCAATGGGCCATCCCTTGGCCCAGCATAGGGCGTTGCGGATGGCACAGCCATGAGAGGCGACTGCTACCGTTCCGTCCGGATGCGCTGCCGCAATCTCGGCCAGCACCTCCGCCATGCGGGCGAATACCTCCCGCATGGCTTCTCCCCTGCGGGGGTGAAAATCCCACGGGGATCGGGACCATTTCAGGCTCTGTATGGGATAAAGCAGCGGCAACGCTTTCCAGGGTTTTCCTTCCCATACCCCGCCGTCGATCTCCATAAGCCGCCGGTCCTGTGTAATCGGAAGGCCACGGGCTCCGTCAATCGCCTCGGCGGTACGCAACGCTCTCCGCAAAGGGCTGGAATAGATGGCATCCAGCGGGATATCACGAAAACGCTCGGTCAGCCGTGCAAGCTGCCTTTGTCCGTTTTCACTGATATCTTCATCGGTGTGTCCCTGAAAAATGCGGCGGATATTCCCCATCGCCTCACAATGGCGCACTAAATATAGGGTGGTCATGTTCGGCCTCCTTATCTCTCGGATGCGGAAACAGCCCGCTCGGACGGGCCTTACAGCTTCAACTCCACTCCTGCAAAGTTCCGGTCAGTTCCGTGATACTCGAGAGATTCTGGCTGTCCGCAAAGGCGGCCAGCCCGTCGATGATCTTCGGCATAGCATAAGGATCCCGAAAATTGGCGGCCCCGATCTGCACGGCGGCGGCACCTGCGATCATCATTTCCGCCGCGTCTTCCCAGGTGGAAATTCCACCCATTCCCACTACCGGGATCTGGACCCGGCGGTAGACCTCATGTACCATCCGAACCGCCACGGGAAAGACCGCGGGACCCGAGAGCCCGCCGGTGTTGTTGCGCAGGATGGGCCGGCGGGAACGGATGTCCACCCGCATGCCGGTCAACGTATTGATCAGAGAGAGACAGTCCGCCCCGGCGGCCTCGGCTGCCGCTGCGATTTCACCGATGGAGGTCACATTGGGGGTCAGCTTGACCATCAGGGGTTTATCCCCGCACCGTTTTTTCACCAGTGCCGTCACCGCCTCCACACTGCCGCAGGAGGTACCAAAGTTCACTCCGCCCTCCTTGACGTTGGGGCAGGAAATATTCAGTTCAATTATGTCCACCGCACTGTCCCGCAGCCGATCTGCCATTTCCCCGTATTCCTCTACACTGTGGCCCGCTATATTGGCGATCACCACAGTGTCCTGCCCCTTGAGCCAAGGCAGATAGGTGGATAGGAAGACATCCACTCCGGGATTCTGTAATCCCACGCTGTTCAGCATACCGGAGGGCGTCTCCGCGATGCGGGGCGCGAGGTTTCCCTGCCTCTCTTTGAGTGTCGTCCCTTTGCACGAGATTCCCCCCAGCTTGGAAATGGGATAAAATTCGGTATATTCCATCCCGTATCCAAAAGTGCCGGAAGCAGCGATGACAGGATTTTTCAGCTCCACTCCGCAGAGGTTTACCCGCAGATCGCTCATGTCCAATCCACCTCCGTCGAACGGAATACCGGGCCGTTTAGACACACCCGTGTCATCTGGGTTTCCCCCCGGTCATTTTTTGTCTTGCAGGTGCAGCCGAGGCAGGCCCCGATTCCGCAGCCCATCCGCTCCTCCATGGAAACGTAACAGACGGCTCCGGCAGCTTCCGCCAACCTGGCGGCCTCTTTCATCATCCCTTTAGGCCCGCAGACGTATAGCACGTCCGCAGGACTCCGAGCGAGCCGCTGCTCCAGCGCCTGCGTAGTAAAACCGTGAAATCCGGCAGTCCCGTCGTCGGTGCACAGGACTGTCTCGGCCCCGGACGCAGCGAAATCTCCCTGCAAAATCGCAGCGGATGCGGTACGGAACCCGGTAATAACCGTGGCGTTATCCCCGTAAAACCGCGCCACCGGCAGCAGTGGCGGCGTGCCGATACCGCCCCCCACCAGCACCGCTTTTTTTGAAGGGGAGTCCAGCGGAAAACCGTGCCCCAACGGGCCGATCAAATCCAAACTCTCGCCCGCTCTTCGTTCCGCTAGCCACGCCGTCCCCTTTCCCCGTACTTCGAAAATCAGGCGGAGGATCCCCAGGGCCGAATCGAAACCGGCTATGGATATAGGCCGGCGCAATTGATAGGGTTCGCATAAAATCTGTACAAACTGTCCTGCGGCTGCGGCGGATGCGATTGTTTTCGCGGATAAAACGATGTTGTGGATTCCGGGAGCGATCTCCTCCATATGAAGGATCGCCGCCTGCTCCTGCGTGTAACGCATAGCGGTTTCCTTTCCGGACACGGCTGGATTCCCTCCGTGCCCCCAAATTGATCAGATTTTGGTGATGTCGATGAGTTCCATCTCAGCCATGGTCTGGTCCATGGACAGACAACGCAGCATAGCTTCCGCCGTATCCACTGAGGTGAAGACCGGTATGGCCTGCTCCACCGCCAAGCGGCGCATCCGCACGCTGGCGAGTTTGGGATCCCGCCCGTGGGCGTCGGTGGACAGGATATAGTCGATCTTGCCGCTTTCCAGCAAGTCGGCGATATTGGGATGTTCCTCATGCAGTTTCCGCACGGCTGAGGCTGGGATCATTTCCTTATTCAGGCGGTTCGCCGTACCGGCTGTAGCATAGAGATCGAAGCCCAGAGATCGAAAACGGTCGGCCACATGCAGAGCCTCGTTTTTGTCCGAATCCCGCACCGTGATCAGAACGCCCCCGGATTTTTTCATTTTGTATCCGGCAGCCACCAAGCCCTTGAGCAGGGCATCGTCGAAACTCCTGGCCAGACCCAGCACCTCGCCGGTGGACTTCATCTCCGGCCCCAGTTGTACGTCCAAATCCCGCAGTTTTTCAAAGCTGAAAACCGGCACCTTAACCGCCACATATTCTCTCTCCGGATAAAGGCCGGTGCCGTACCCCATGTCGGCCAGCTTTTCTCCGAACATGCAGCGGGTGGCCAATTCCACCATCGGCACATTCGTCACCTTGCTGATATAGGGCACTGTACGGGAGGAACGGGGATTGACCTCAATCACATACACCGTGTCCTGATACACCACATACTGGATATTGACCAGACCGACCACCTTTAAAGCCTTGGAGAGGCGGCCGGTATAATCGATAATGGTCTTCCGGATCGTTTCGCTGAGGGTCTGGGTGGGATAAACCGAAATCGAGTCGCCCGAATGGACACCCGCCCGCTCCACATGCTCCATGATGCCGGGGATGAGATAATCCTCGCCGTCACAGATGGCGTCCACCTCGACCTCCTTGCCCATCAGATACTTGTCGATGAGCACCGGATTCTCCAGTTTATGGGACGTGATGATGGCCATATACTCGGTCACGTCGTTGTCATCGTAAGCGATGATCATATTCTGCCCCCCCAACACATAAGAGGGGCGCAGCAACACCGGATATCCCAGCTTGCGGGCGGCTTCCAGTGCCTCCTCGGCGGTCATCACGGTGGTGCCCTCCGGGCGCGGAATACCGCAGTGTTCCAGCAATTCATCGAACCGTTCCCGATCCTCCGCGGCATCGATGCTGTCCGCCGGAGTCCCCAGGATTTTCACGCCCTGCTTCTCCAAGTGCTTGGTCAGTTTAATGGCCGTCTGTCCGCCGAACTGGACCACCACGGCATAGGGCTGTTCGGTAGCCAGGACGTTGTCCACATCCTCGGGGGTAAGCGGATCAAAATACAACCGGTCGGCGGTATCGAAGTCGGTGGAGACGGTTTCCGGATTGTTGTTGGCGATGATCGCCTCATATCCCAACTTTTTCAAAGTACGGACACAGTGAACCGAACAATAGTCAAACTCAATTCCCTGGCCGATCCGAATGGGGCCTGAACCAAAAACCACGACCCGCTTCTTCCCCGTGGCCAGCTTAGCATTGTGCAGGGCGGCCTCATTCTCCTCATCCCAAGTGGAATAAAAATAGGGAGTCTCGGCGTCGAATTCAGCGGCACAGGTGTCCACCATTTTGTAAGATGCATGGCGGCTGACCGGTGGCTTTTGCCCCGACAGCCGTTCAATGGTGCTGTCCAGGAAACCCAGTTTTTTCGCCCGAAGATAGGTTTCCTCATCAAGGACAGAGGTAGCCAGTTCCTTTTCCATCACCACCAGCCGATTGAGTTTCGACAGAAACCAGCGGTCAATCTTCGTCATATCGAATATTTCATCCGGAGTCATCATGTTGCGCTTGAGGGCGGCATAGATCGCAAAAAGCCGCTCGTCGTCCATGTGGGCGATGATTTCCCGGATCTCCTCGTCGCTCTTCTTCTCCAGCTTGGGAAGATTCGGGGTGTCGATCCCCAATTCGATGGATCGCACGGCCTTCATCAGGGCAATTTCAAAACCCGAACCGATGGACATAACCTCTCCCGTCGCCTTCATCTGGGTACCCAGGCGGCGGTCGGCATAGACGAATTTATCAAAGGGCCATTTTGGAAATTTGATGACGCAGTAATCCACCGCCGGTTCGTTACAGGCATAGGTTTTACCGGTGACGGCGTTGACGATTTCGTCGAGATGGTAACCGATCGCGATTTTGCAGGCCACCTTGGCAATGGGATAACCGGTGGCCTTGGACGCCAAGGCCGAAGAGCGGGAGACACGCGGGTTGACCTCAATAACCGCATATTCCCGAGAATCCGGTTTCAGGGCAAACTGGACATTGCAGCCCCCCTCCACCCCCAAGGC
>USDZ01000034.1 GCA_900553525.1 uncultured Oscillospiraceae bacterium | reverse complement strand
AGGTACCATTTTCACATCCCGGCTTGGCCCGGGCTTTTTTTACCGTTATGCTTTGAAGATGAGTGCCTGGAAAAATATCCCCACGACTATGCCGGCGGCTCCGCTGCAGATGCCGAAGGCGATCCAGCGGAGCCGCCGGGTGCGTTTGGACAAGCGCAATCCGGTATAGGTACCGGCGGAAGCCAGGAATTTATGAGCTTCTTCATGAAGACGGCTATCCTGTTGATCCACACAATCGGGCCGTACGACCAATAATGCCCGTTCGAAATAGGGACTTCCCGTGTCCGTGACCTCGATCATCTGCCGATTGACGCCTTTGATCATTCCCATGCCCCCTTTGTTGTTTTCAGTATGGGCATCCGGAAAAAAGAATATGCGTTTCTTGCGAGAAAGAGACAAGGCAGTTCAACTCTTTGTAAAAACTTTGTTAAGAGAATAACTGTTGAAAACTCGGTGGAAAGTGTGAATAATCGGGTGTTTTTGAGGCTTTTATCGCTGTGGAAAGGTTTTTTTAGGCAAAATTTTCCACCAAAAAAGGCCTTTTTTCGCATACAGATTGTTGAATGGCCTTTACCCATTTCGGATCGGCAGTATTTCAATATACCGTACAGCGCAGTGAAAGGAGGAAAATACAGCATAAACAAAAGGAGGCTGTTGCAAAAGACTTTCTTTTGCAACAGCCTCTCAGTCTGTCGAAAAAAGCTCTAGGAAGAGCTAGACCTTTTTTGTGGCGAAATATATCGCCGGACGTTTCTCCCGTCATACCAACCGGATTTCTCTGTAAAGCCGACTTTTTGTTTTTGCTTACCCAGTTGAGGGAACAGAAGAGCTGCATGGATCGTTTTGGGGGCGGCGAATACAAACAGGAATAAGCAGATATGTTGACAAAATCGCTTCAATGCATAAAAGTGTTTCCGGGTCGGGATTTATCGAGATCCGAATTCGGCTTCCACCGGGAGGCCGGCAGTCAGGGAAGCGGACGGATCCAGAATCCGTTGGTTAGACGAGCCGCGGAAACGAAGCAGAGGAGAACGCAGGGATTCTATATAGGGGCCGTCTACCAGACGGTCGGTCTCCAGAAGCAGTTCCTGCCAACCCTTGTGTTCTTCCAGATGTGCAAGCAGGTACTCCATGGTATAGCCTGTGTAGGTAATGACCGTTTTTCCCTTTTCGTGTACCCGGGACGCGAGTTCCGCGAGCGGCAGGGGCTGTTGAAATGGATCGCCGCCTGAAAAGGTGATCCCAGCCAACAAAGGATTTTTGCAGAATTCTTCGAACAGCCGGTCGGTGTCTCCCTCGTATCCTCCCGTGGGATCATGCGTACCCGGATTTTGACAGCCAGGGCAATGGTGGGGACACCCTTGGGTGAATACCACAAAGCGCAGCCCAGGACCGTCCACAATCGACTCTCGAATTATGCCGGCAAGGCGAATGGCCGCCATGAAATCCTCCTCCTTTCCGGTAAGAAAGGCGCCTGCGAGCTTCTTATCTGCCCCAGACGCCTTTACTCACCGACCGTTTTTATCCGACCTGTTCCAAATCGCCGGAACCTGTCCCCAAGGAATGCTTGACGCGGTCCTGTACCTCGGCGTATTTTGCGTCGTTGAAATGGTCCAGAGTTCCCACCAGATATCCGGTAATGCGGCGGATTCGTTCGAATCCAACATTTTCTCCTACATTTTTGGTCTTTTCCATATGGCAACATCCTTTCTGATCGATAATGGTATAACCCGTTATTCACATATGCAGGGCATGTTGGGATACATCTTGCGCAATTCCTCAATTTTTTCGCGGCTGAGGGCTTCCCCTTCTTTCCGGCCGCAGCGGGGACAGACATCACCGATGATTCCGGTATAGCCGCAGACTGGATCCCGGTCAACCGGATGGTTGATCGAGCCATAGCCGACGCCGGCCTCCTTCATGGCCCGAATAATCGTCTCGAATGCCTCCAGATTTTCGGAGGGGTCACCGTCGAGTTCCACATAGGTGATATGTCCGCCGTTGGTCAGTTCGTGATAAGGGGCTTCAATGGCAATTTTGTCAAAGGCATTGATGTCGAAATATACCGGAACATGGAAGGAATTGGTATAGTAAGGCCGGTCGGTCACACCGGGAATAGAACCGTATTTTTCCCGGTCTATCCGGACGAAACGGCCGGATAGGCCCTCGGCCGGTGTGGCGATCAGGGAGAAATTCAGGTGGTGCTTCACACTTGCCTCGTCCATTCGTTTGCGCATATACCCCACGATTTCAAGTCCGAGATTCTGTGCCTCCCGGCTTTCACCGTGATGGACGCCCAAAAGGGATTTGAGACATTCGGCCAGGCCGATAAAGCCGAGTGTGAGGGTGCCATGTTTCAAAACTTCCCGAACCTCGTCGTCGGGGGAGAGCTTGTCCGAGTCAATCCACACACCCTGGCCCATCAAGAAGGTATAGTTGCGCACTTTCTTTTTGCACTGGATTTCAAACCGTTCGAGCAATTGGTCAATGATAAGATCGATCTTGCGGTCGAGTTCCTCGAAAAAGAAATCGACGTTTCCATGGCTGCGGATGGCGATGCGGGGCAAGTTGACCGAAGTAAAGGAGAGGTTGCCCCGTCCGAACACGACTTCCCGGGTGGGGTCGTAGGAATTGGCCATGACACGGGTACGGCATCCCATGTAGGCACATTCGGTATTGGGATCGCCCGGCTTATAATATTTGAGATTAAAAGGAGCATCGATAAACGAAAAATTAGGGAAGAGACGCTTGGCGCTGACCCGGCAGGCGAGTTTAAACAGGTCGTAGTTGGGCTCACCCGGATTATAGTTGATGCCGTCTTTTATTTTAAAGATATGAATGGGGAAGATGGGAGTTTCCCCATTTCCCAGGCCTGCTTCGGTGGCGAGCAGGACGTTACGGATAACCATGCGGCCTTCCGGGGTGGTGTCCAAGCCGTAGTTGATGGAACTGAAAGGGATTTGTGCTCCGGCGCGGGAATGCATAGTATTCAGATTATGTACCAGCGCCTCCATCGCCTGATAGGTGGCGCGGTTGGTCTCCACATTTGCCCGTTTGCGAGCGAAGGCGAGTATCTTATCCGCGGTTTCCTGCCCCAGAATTTCAGCAAGCTTCTTTCCCAGTGCTTCATCAAAGCCGTTATCCGCCGCGAGGACAGATGTTGCTCCCGTCTCTTCTTCGACAGAGGCGATCAGGGATTTGGCGTTTTCTTCAGAGTCGGTATCTCCGTTCAGAAGTTCCAGCGCCCGAGATAGGTTTTGACGGTAAAGACGGCGGTAGGTTTTTTTTACGCCGTCCGCCATGCCGTAATCGAAGTTGGGGATGCTCTGGCCGCCATGCTGATCGTTTTGATTGGACTGAATCGCGATACAGGCCAGCGCCGCGTAACTCGCAATGTCGTTGGGCTCCCGAAGAAAGCCGTGTCCCGTGCCAAACCCCCCACGGAACAGTTTTTGAATGTCGATTTGACAGCAGGTGGTGGTCAGGGTCAAAAAGTCCAAATCATGAATATGGATGTCGCCGTTTCGATGTGCCTCGGAATGCGCAGGATTGAGAATGAACATTTCATAAAATTGTTTCGCGCTTTCCGAACCGTATTTAAGCATGGTTCCCATGGGGGAATCTCCGTCGATATTCGCGTTTTCCCGTTTGATATCGTTGTCCTTGGCATCCTGAAAGGTCAGATCCTCCATCGTCTTCATCAGACGGGTGTTCATTTCTCGGATCCGGGTCCGTTCCGCGCGATACAGGATAAACTCCTTGGCCGTGCGAGCATGCCCATTTTCAATCAAAACCTTTTCCACGGTATCCTGCACCTGTTCTACGGTCGGAGCGGTGGTGCCGAGATGCGCTTCCAGTTCTTTTACAACCTGATTGGCCAAAGCAAGCGAGGTTTGATAATCGTGTCCGCCGATGGCTTGAGCCGCTTTGTAAATCGCATTGGCAATTTTTTCAATGTCAAACGGGCGGGTACGGCCGTCCCGTTTGGTGATACAGGTGATCATGATCTGTCTCCTTTAGCCGATTTTCGGGATGCACTATATATTGTGCCTTGCATCGCAATCCGGAGACCATTATAAACAATATGTAGTACCTTGTCAAGAGAATATGCATGGCGAAAAGCATAAAAAAACTTCACAAAATTTGGTAAGGTCCATTTTTGATAGATGGAGGCACCTGCTTTTCAAAAAAACGGTGGTTTATAAAATGGGGATTGCAAAAATTTGCAATCCCCATTTTTACTGTATTTAGGAATGACTGTCGGGATTTTCATGAGCATGCCCCGGCCGTCCCATCAGAAAAGGGCAAACCCCCGTTTCCCGCATCTGTTTCATCTGCTCCTGCATCCGTTCGATGCGAATGTCCACTTGGTCTGCATGGAATATTCCGGTATTCGCCAATTCCCGGAGCCATTGGATCTCTGCATTCATGTGGGCTTCAGCAAGGTCGTAGAGCTTTTGTTTCTGTTCCTCGTCCAGAGAATTCCATTTTTCTATGGCTTTTTCCCGGAGCTCCCGCATTTTTATCTGCCGTTCATTCCATCCCTGCTCCGGTACGGAGGTTTCGCTTTGAGAAGCCGGAGGTTCCGTCGAAACGTCTTCGGCCGTAGCCCCAAAACCAGTAAAAAGCATCGCGCTCATCATCAATGAACCGATCATGGCCGCTATTTTTGTTTTTGCAGGATTTGTTTCCATTCCGCATCTCTCTTTCCGTTTTATTTTTGAAAAGTACGCGGGTTGTCATCACCTCCTTTAAATTTAGTATCTCCTTTTGAAATCGTTTTTTCCTCCCAGCCCTTTTTTCATACAATATCGGAAAAAATTCAAAAAAATTAAAACGTCCGCCCGGAAAGCATCTCTTTCCAGGCGGATGGACATATTCTCGGACGCCGCAAATCCCATTAATCGCCGAACGATATTCCGATTTCTCGGGCCATATGAACGGCCGGACAGTCTACCGGAACCTTTTTCAGCTTGCCCGCTACTTCTTCTAGGGGCACGGGCACAATTTCCTGGTTGACCATGGCGCACATATATCCAAATTTTTCTTCTCGGATCAAGCGGGCGGCCGCGGAGCCAAGCATGGTGGCCAGCATGCGGTCATAAGCACAGGGGGCGCCGCCCCGTTGAAAATGCCCCGGTACACAGACCCGCGATTCACCTCCCACATAGGGTTCGAGTTCCTTGACCAGGCGGTAGGCGATGGACGGATATCCCTCTTTCTGCCGGGAGGCAGCGAGTTCCTTTTTGCCCATTTTCGCTTCCTGTTTGGAAAGCGCCCCTTCCGCCACCGCTACGATGGAAAAAGGTTTGCCCTGTTTTCGGCGGCGTTCGATCGCGCCCCCGACTTTTTCAATGTCATAGGGGATTTCCGGCAAGAGGATGATGTCGGCCCCGGCGGCCATCCCGGCGTGCAGGGTCAGCCAGCCGACTTTATGCCCCATGACCTCCACGATAAAGACCCGGCCGTGGGAGGTGGCGGTGGTATGGATGCAGTCGATGACGTTGGCGGCGATATCCACCGCACTTTGGAAACCGAAGGTTATATCGGTTCCCCACAGATCGTTATCGATGGTTTTGGGAAGCGTGATGACGCGGATCCCCTCGGTGCGCAGGAGATTGGCGGTTTTATGCGTGCCGTTTCCTCCTAAAATGACGAGACAGTCGAGTTTACATTTTTTTACCGTATTTTTCATGGCTTCGACTTTATCGATTCCATCCTTCTCGACGACCCGCATCATCTTGAAAGGACAGCGCGAGGTACCCAGTATCGTGCCCCCGAGCGTCAAAATCCCCGAAAAGTCTTCCGGCTTCATCAGCCGGATCCGGTTTTGGATCAGGCCGCGATAACCGTCCAGTATGCCGTAGATTTCCACTTCGTCAAACGCTTCATACAACGCTTTGGCCACGCCTCGCATCGCCGCGTTCAATCCCTGGCAGTCCCCGCCGCTTGTCAGCAATCCGACTCTCAACATCGTCCACACATCCCTTTCGCACAACCGTGCTTTTTTATATTTTCCGGTTCCGACCGGGTGTATTCCCGCCTATTCCTCTGTTATCGAAACGGATTCTGCCGCCTCCCGTTCCTTTCGGGCGATGGCTTCTTTAGCCAAGCGGTATAGAGCTAATTGACTGTTGACCGCCGGACGTCCGCGCCGGTCGGGCAGTTCATAGATTCCGTCGGCATGAAGTTCTCTGGCGTTTACATTGTCCGCTAGGAGCAGGCGGATCGCCTCATCCACCCGACAGCGGATTTCTTCCTCCTCCACAGGGAAGAGCAGTTCCACTCTGCGGTCCAAATTGCGGGGCATCAGGTCGGCGCTCCCAAGATACAGCTTGGGATTCCCACCGTTTTCAAACCGGAAAATCCGGCTGTGTTCCAAAAGCTGGCCCACGATGCTCAATACCCGGATTTGGGAACTCACCCCGGGCAATCCAGGCACAAGGCAACAGATGCCCCGAACCACCAGAGTCACCGGAACCCCTGCCTGTGACGCCTCATATAACCGGGCAATGACAGAGGGATCGACGAGTGAGTTGACCTTGGCAAAGATACCGGTAGGTAGACCGTGGGAGGCGTTGCGAATCTCATTTTCAATCATACGATAAAAGAAAGAGCGCATTCCGTCGGGCGCGACGATCAACCGGCTGTACTGTGGAGGCCTGGAATACCCGGTCAGCACGTTGAACAGGGAGGAAGCGTCCGCCCCGTAGCTTTCCCGGCAGGTAAACATTCCCATGTCGGTATAAAGGCGGGCGGTGGAATCGTTGTAATTGCCGGTGCCTAAATGGAGATAACGGCGAAGACCGTCTTCTTCCCGCCGAACGACCAACAGGATCTTACAGTGGGTTTTCAATCCCGCCAGGCCATAGATAACGTGACATCCGGCCTCTTCCAGCTTAAGCGCCCAATGGATGTTATTTTCTTCGTCAAACCGGGCCTTGAGTTCGACTAAAACCGTGACCTGCTTGCCGTTGTCAGCCGCTTTCATCAGCGCGGCGATGATGGGAGATTGACCGCTGACGCGGTATAGCGTCTGCTTGATAGCCAGGACATCCGGGTCTTCCGCCGCCCGCCGGACAAAGTCCACCACGCAGTCAAAGCTTTCATAGGGATGGTGGACAAAACGGTCCCGCTGCCGTATGGCTTCGAAAGGATCCTCCACTCCCCAGAAATCCGCCGGCGTTACCGGCAGGATAGGAGGAAGGCGCAGCCGGTCGTCCAATCCGCTGAGCTTGAAACAAAAGGTCAGATCCAAAGGTCCCGGCACTTCATAGATATCCCGTTCGTCCACATGGAGCATTTCGGTGAGAAATTCCTGCAATTCCCGATCGCAGTGGCGGGAAAGTTCCAGCCGGGCGGGCTTTCCCCTCTTCCGTTTCTTGATGGATTGCTGGATTTCGATGAGAAGGTCTTCGGCCTCTTCATCGATGGAAAGATCCCCGTTTCTAGTGACTCGAAAAGAAGCCACCGCGTCAATATCGTGGAGTTCGAACAGTTCCCCCAGATGAAGGCGGAGGAGATCTTCCAGCAAGATCCATACCCGTCCGTCTTCACTGGGAAGTTCCACAAGACGCGGCAGGATGGAAGGGACTTGTACTACTGCAAAAGCCGTTTCTCCCTCCTTGTTCAGACGCAGCCCTAAATTGAGACTTTTATTTGAAAGCAAGGGAAAAGGACGGCTGCGGTCCACCGCCAGAGGTGTAAGAACCGGGAAGAGCACCTTTTCAAAATAATCCGCGATGAAGTCCCGTTGTTCACGGGTCAGATCTTCTACCCCGGCAAGCGTGATTCCTTGTTTTCTCAGTTGAGGGAGTAAAGAACGCGAAAAACAGTTGTATTGCCGTTCAACAAAAGCATGAATCGCTTCTCGCAGCCGGTGCAGTTGGGCATTCGGCGTCAATCCGGCGGGATCCGGTTCCCGATAACCGGAACGCACCTGTTCCTGCAAACCCGCGACCCGCACCATAAAGAATTCATCCAGATTGGACGCGGTAATGCCCAGAAATTTGCACCGCTCAAGGATGGGATTCTCTTTCTCATACGCTTCTTCCAACACGCGGGCGTTAAAGTCAAGCCAACTTAATTCCCGATTGGTATAGGGCAAAGAGGCCGATTTTTTCATCTCGATTCCTCCTTACAACAGGCTGTTTTTCACAATCAGTATCGGCTCAATGCCGAAAACATCTTCAAAAAAGGAAGCACAATCCTCAAAAGCCCATTGTTCGAGCAGCAATTCCTCCCGCGCTTTGGCCGTGACGACCAGGCGTTCCTCCTCCAGACGGGTTTTAATTTCGCTGATTTTCCCTTTACGGGATTCGTCGAGAGTGTTGGCGAGATTGAGAATAGCCGCGAATTTATCGGCCAGAAGTTTGGACTTATCCGAGAAAACCGCTCTACCTGGGCCTGGGCGATGCAGATCGCCGTATTGCGCAATTTCGGCGATGAGGCCGGTCTCGTCCTCATTCAGACCGAAAAAATAAGACTGTTTGATAATGTCATACGTAGCGAGGGATGTGTTTTTGGCATTGACACCGTAACCGGCTTCGTGCAACAGCGCGGCGCACTCGAGCAATATTCGTTTTTTGCCGCTGACGCCGTGAAGCTTTTTGAGCTTTTCAAACAACTGGACCGCATACCCGCGCACCCGTTCCGCATGGGCGAGATCCATTCCCCTATGCGCGCACAATTCCCGTGCACAGGCGAGCGCTCCAGATCGTTTCTGTGCCTCGAAACGGTTTTTATCGGATGGCTGCAGCATCTGGCGGGCCAGGATATCCATCAGGTGCAGACGGGGAGACAGAATAACCGGAGCCAATGCGAAGTCCATCATACGCTGGTAGATCACGAGCATGGGCAGCAGCTGATCGGCCGTTTCCTCCGAAACCGCCATCTGTTCCGCGATCATTTTAACAGGCAGATTTTTGATCTTTGCGTACAGACCGTCGAGGGCTTCCCGAGTAATGCGGTAGACGCCGTCTTTCTCCTCCGCGCCGCACAGAGAGGCGATAGTGCCCAGTTTTCGCCCAGTAAGAACCAGTTCGCGCGCAGACCCCCCTGCCAAGCGCCAGGACAGCCGTTGGAAATAGGCGTCCACATATTCTTCGATGACTTGGTAAAAGCGGGTGGTGCGGTCCTCCATGCTCCGCAGAATCTCGCTGAGTTTCAGGAATCCCAAGGTGATGTTGCAGGTTTGCACCACTTCATGCCGACGGCAGAGCGCCACTCCCACACTACCGGTCCCCACATAGGCGAGCATCGCATCGTTTTCCAGATAAGGGGAGGGAAGCAGTTCTCCGTAAATCAGACCGCTCTCCTCGCCGTCTTCGAGCACCTCCACCACCAGATTATTCTGTGTTTTGAGCTGATCGAGGACATAGGCACGGTTTTCCGCTTCTCGCAAAGCGGTGGTCGCAATGGCCCGGTATTCCGATACTCCATATTCCTTCATCACCTGTGTATAACCACGCAGCAGAGAGGAAAGTTCCCGCACCGTTTTAGGGCTGATATGACCGGTGGTAAAGACTTCATGTCCGATCCGATGCGGATATTCCAGCATATCCAGTTGATCGGCTCCGGTTTTTCCCGCCTGATAAATCCCCATCCGGACGGAATTGGAACCGATATCCAGCACACTGACGATTTTGAGTGAGCGTTTCATAGCCAGCCAGCCTTTCCGATAGCGATCGGGGAAGTCCGAAACTTCCCCTATAGTATACAATATAAGGGGGAAATATTACAACCATGTAAAGAAAAAAGAAAAGGAGAGAAAAAAGGTTTGTCTTTTTTATCCGGGAGCGGTATAATCAAAAAAAACAGGTAAGGGGTTCTGCTTTATGCCGATTATCCACGCTCACCGGGGGGCATCCGCATATGCGCCGGAAAACACTTTGCCGGCCTTTCGCCTGGCCCTGGAACAGAAAACCGATGGGATCGAAACAGACATTCACCTGACTTTGGATAACCGTTTTGTTGTCTGTCATGACGACGACATCGCCCGCACTTCAAACGGTCAGGGTAAGATCCAGGATATGACGGTTGATCAACTTAAAGCGTACGACTTCGGTGTCAAATTTTCGCCAGAATTTTCGGGCACATCGATCCCCACTCTGGAAGAACTGCTCGAGGTAGTGAAGGATGTCGATCCGATCAATATTGAAATCAAAGGCCCGTTTCGGGAGGATGCGGATATGGCGGCGGCCTACCGCCTGTTGTTTGAAACCCTGCAGCGCTTTGATTGTGTAGAGCGGACTCTTTTCTCGAGCTTCGGTCACGGCTGGCTGCGGGATCTCAAAGCGCAATACCCGGTTTTGCGGACGGGGCTGCTCTATGGCGGCGATCCCAAGACCCCGGAAGAGACGTTGGACATGGTGCGTACCTACAACGCTGACGCGATCCATCCTTACCTCCACTCGATCAACCGGGATATTGTCGATGCTTGCCGGGAAAACGGTATCGATGTGAATGTATGGACGGTGGATTCCCCCGAAGACATTGCTTTAGCTGTCTCCTATGGCGTCACAGGAATCATTACGGATGTCCCAGACCGGGTGCGTGCGTATTGCGAGGCGCATACATGATGGAAAAGGGCTGTGTCCATATTTACTGCGGTGACGGCAAAGGGAAAACAACGGCCGCTATGGGACTCGCCTTGCGGGCCGCCGGACAGGGCTTTGCCGTAGGCATCGCCCAGTTTCTCAAGGACGGCCGTTCGGGTGAGTGTTTGGCTCTGTCCGGAGTGCCGGGACTCCACCTTTTCCCGTTTCTTCCCGAGGTTCCTTTTACCTTTGCCATGACTCCGGAACAGCGGCAGGAGGCGGCGCGGTTTTACGCGGGGCTGCTAGATACAGTGGGACAGCGGAGAGAACTGGATCTCGTCGTTTTGGACGAAGTGCTCGACGCAGTGGGAACCGGTCTTCTGAAGGAAGAAGCGCTGCTGTCGTTTTTGCGGATACGGCCGCAGGGACAGGAAGTGGTTCTGACCGGTCGGAACCCATCTGCGAGGCTTCAAGAGGCCGCGGATTATATCACCGACATGCGTGCGCTTAAGCATCCGTATGTATTAGGACAGGCCGCCAGACGGGGGATAGAATGGTAGCCGTTTGGCTGGAGTTTCTCTACGCTCAAAGCCCGAATGAAAAATTGAAAAGGGCCGTCTGCTGCAGACGGCCCTTTTCAATTTTAGAGAGCGGATTTAGGGATTATTTTAGAATGTGGTGGTGGCAATCTGCTTGTCAGAGGGGAGCGATTCGTCGGCAGACGGGTCGGTGGGGAAATGGGTATTACTCCGGATGATCAAGCGGCTGTTCATCTCCTCGGCAGAGATGGGGAGAATGGGATGGCCGGTGATCCGTACGCTGTATTCCGTGGAAACATCACCCTCTTCCACCTGTATGTGCAGCCGAAGTTCCCGGATGCTGCCGTTGTCGCCGCAGGCGGATGCAATCATGGCAAACGCGGCGGCAATATCCTCCTTGGATGGGATTTGCACGTTTAAAACGGTAAAAAGTTCGGCGTTGACCGTAATGGGCCAATCGGTGATGGTGTCGATATCCTGGTTGATTGAGGTCCAGACAGGGGCATCCTCATATGCGTAGGCATAGACATTGCCTGTACAGCGGGCGTCTGCCATAGCCGACTCAACAGTATGGACAGCACGGTTTCTTTCCGCTGCAAGGCGTTCCGCATATGAGACGGCGTGAGCAATAGGAGGGCCGATCAGAGAGCCGATCAGGGTGACAAAGGTGATGAGGACCACCATAAAGATGGAGAGGCCGTCATAACGGAATTTCTCCGTTTTAAACCGGATGGCGTAGATGAGGATTTCGACGCCCAGGCAGAGCAGCACCACCGGCGCAAATTGAAGCAGTTTCCATGCGCTTCCCCCGAAAAAGAGGGCCAGGGGAACAAAGATCCCCAACAGGACGAGA
This sequence comes from uncultured Oscillospiraceae bacterium, assembly GCA_900553525.1. Lineage (GTDB taxonomy): Bacteria > Bacillota > Clostridia > Oscillospirales > Acutalibacteraceae > UMGS1623. The sequence continues at coordinate 860 of USDZ01000034.1, read as the reverse complement.
GTCAGTCCCAAAGTGAAGGTGCCGACCCGTCTGGGAGGGCGAACCGGTGGTACTGCATTCGGAGGAACAGATGCCGCCGGGGGATAGGGGACAGGCGGCGGTGGAGAAAAGGGGCGGGTCTCGTCTTTTTGCATATCTTCCGGGATCTGTCCGGCGGGATAAGTATGAATATCCATTTGAAGCACTCCTTCGTATCCAAAAAATCGGCGGTATTATTGTAGAGCAGGAGGTTCCTCCCGCGAGACGGTCTCGGCTCTGGCCGGATGGGTGTCCGGGACAGGCGTTTCCCGGCCAGGGATCGTGTATTCGTCGTATACCGGTTCTTTTGCTCCCTTTCCACCCACGATCAGGTGGATACCAAAGGCAATGCATGCGGCCGGAATCAGCAGAGAAGGCAGCACGTTGTTGATAATATCCCGGATAAGCCGGACATCATCTGGAGAGAAGAGGCGGTCGAGAAGAAAATAACTGTTGCCAAACAGCATCTTGAGAAAAAGCCAAACCGAAAAGATTACGAGTACCCATCCCAGAAGCAGATGCCGTTTTTTCGAAAAACGACCGGCGGTGTTCTTTCCCATTTTGACACAAGTATCTTCAGGCAGAAATACATATTCATCTGGAAGGGCATGCAGTTCCCGTAACGGCATGTTGATCCGGTTGATGGTGTCAAAAAAAGAATAAAACCAGATGACCGGTAGTAGAAAGGTCAGCGGCGCCAAATAAGTCAGCGCCGCAACTGCAATGACTCCCATAAAAAGCAGCATCAGCGATATGCCGCGTTTCATCAGGCCGTGATACATCTGGCCGGCTCCGGGGATAAGCGACCAGAATACCGTCCCAAACTTATTTTTCGTCTGCTG
>USDZ01000033.1 GCA_900553525.1 uncultured Oscillospiraceae bacterium | reverse complement strand
GCATACGCACTTCCTGTCCTCTGATACCGATAAATACAAAGGTGTCTTTATCGTAACCTTGTAAAAATCGGGCTTTTTGGCAGGCGATCTTTTTTGTATCACCTTTCTGGCAGGGGCAGAAGGACTTGAACCCTCGGCACGCGGTTTTGGAGACCGCTGCTCTACCAACTGAGCTATGCCCCTATATAAGCGGGATTCGGAAACCAGCAGGCCGGTCTCCGAACTCCGCCCGATGGTGGGCCTTCAGGGACTCGAACCCGGGACCAACCGGTTATGAGCCGGTTGCTCTAACCAACTGAGCTAAAGGCCCACATATATTGTTGACATTCCGCTCAATGCTGTAATAAGCACTTAGTTATTTTACCATAAATTCGTCTCTTGTCAAGAGGACGGTGTGTATTTCCACCCTATAAATCAAAGAGTCTCTAACCGGACATAAGCGTACTCTATCCTCGTGCCCAACAATCCGTTGACTTTTGTGATTCTACTTTGCTCTCTTCTCTATCTCTATGTTCGCGTTCTATATTAAAATGCGCTAAATCAAAGAACGACCGGTGTTTCAAAAGAGCTCTTGACAAGTCGCTATCAAAATGTTACACTTTAAAGCATAAAAGCAAAAGGGTGAGCTATCATGCTGGTATCTGTTGGTATGATACAGAGAGAATACCGCTATTATTCCCTGGACTTTAAGGCTCCGGGCGTCTTTTGCTGTCCAAAATGTACCGTCGCCGTTTTATAAAACGGTATTCAAAGAAAGCGGTAACTTTTGCGAAGCAAAAGTTACCGCTTATTTTATAATTGGGAGGATTTTCATATGATTGTCATTCTCAAGCCCCATGCCGATCCAGATAAGGTAACCCGTCTACTGGAAGCCTTTGCCGCTGAGGGACTATCCCATCACATCAGTACCGGACTCAACACCACCATCATCGGCGTCATCGGGGATACGTCGCGGGTGGATATCGACAGTGTACTAGCCAACGACGCAGTCCAGGACGTGAAACGGGTTTCCGAACCCTATAAAGCGGCCAACCGGAAATTCCATCCGGAGGATACGGTTGTTGAAGCCAAAAATCCGGCGGGAGAAACCGTAAGAATCGGCGGCGGGCATTTTGCTGTGGCAGCCGGTCCCTGTTCCGTCGAGAACGAGGAGCAAATTGTACAGGTGGCAAAGGCGGTAAAAGCCAGCGGAGCCAAATTGCTACGGGGCGGGGCCTTCAAACCCCGAACCTCTCCCTATGCTTTTCAGGGACTGCACCGTCGGGGAATCGAACTGCTTCAACTCGCTAAAAAAGAGACAGGTCTCCCCATCGTGACGGAACTGATGAGCCTAACCCATCTTGACCTGTTTACAGACGTGGACATCATCCAGGTCGGAGCACGGAACATGCAGAATTTCGAGATGCTCAAAGAACTCGGGCACTGCGGCAAACCGATCCTGCTCAAACGGGGCCTGGCCAATACCCTTGAGGAGTTCCTCATGAGCGCGGAATATATCATGGCCGGGGGAAACAGCCAGGTCATCCTATGCGAACGCGGAATCCGAACCTTTGAGACCATGACCCGTAATACCCTGGATATTTCCGCCATTCCCCTTCTCAAACACCACTCCCACCTGCCCATCATGGTCGATCCCAGTCACGCTGCGGGAATTCCGTGGTTGGTGGAGCCGCTGTCCAAAGCCGCTGTCGCAGCGGGGGCAGATGGATTGATGATCGAAGTACACAACGATCCCAAATCCGCCCTATGCGACGGAGCGCAGTCCCTAACCCCCCAACAATTTGACCGGGTAATGAAGCAGGTGGAGCGGCAAGCGGCATTTGAGAAAGGGCAATCAACCTGTTCCCGGGATAACCCATAGGATTGCCCCGTCCCAACCGCATGACTTAACGGATCTCCAATGAAAAAAGATATACTGAGATATATCACCTGACGGGGGGATTTACCATGCATGACGCCGACACCTTATTTTGGGATCTGGACGGCACTCTGACCGATCCTTATGAGGGGATCACCCATTCCATCGTGTATGCGCTGCGTTTTCTTCATATTGAGGTGCCCGACCGGGCCTCCCTTTGCCCTTTTATCGGTCCGCCGCTGAAGGACTCCTTTATGCGTTTTTACGGACTTTCCGCAACCGACGCCGATCTGGCCGTCTCACATTACCGAGAATATTTTTCCGATAAAGGGTGGTGTGAAAACGTCGTCTATCCCGGCATTCCCGCATTGCTCCGTGCGCTGCAGGAGGCGGGAAAACGACATGTCCTCGCCACCTCTAAGCCGGAAGTATTTGCCGAGCGGATCCTTCTCCATTTCGGGCTGCGGTCTTATTTCACCGCTGTAGCAGGCGGCGATCTGGAAGGAACACGGGTAAAAAAAGAAGACGTGCTATGGCACGCCCTGGAACAGACGGGTGCGGAACCAGCGCGGTCCCTCATGATCGGCGACAGGAAATATGACGTGGAGGGAGCCCGTCGTGTGGGAATAGACTGCATCGGCGTAACCTACGGTTACGGGTCAAAACAGGAACTGCTGGAGTCCGGCGCCGTGGCTCTGGCGGATTCCACAGATATACTCCGCCGTCTTTTGCTTCCTCGGTAAACCCCGGTCAACGGATATTCAATTTCTCACGGCTCTTGACCAATTCCAGCATAGCCAATGCTTCACCGACAAGTTCAGAAGCATCCTTTGTCTGTTCACTTTTGCTGGTCAGGAGCTGCATGTGACGGTATAGCTTATCGGCACGCAGATAAATTTGCCGCTCAATGTCCAGCACCACCGGTTGGTCACTGCGTCCGAAAGGGGCGTTGAACTCCAGCCGTTCCCTCAGGCTGTCCAGCGATTTGCGCAGGCTTTCATACTCGCGTGTCTCCAATAGCGGCTGCAGTTGATGCAAACAGGTCTGCATCTGCAGAATGAGAAGCTGCATATCTTCCATCCGTACCTGTGGGCCTCGTTTTTGGGGTCGGCCGCCCGATGCCAGGCGAAGCGAAATAATGCAAAGGCAGTAAACGAACAGTGCCAGCAGGGAGCCGATGCCGTACCAAATTGGTTCAATCCAGGAGCGGGTTAAATAGGTAAAAGTCAGCGTGAAAATAAAGTAAAGAAAAGCGATCAACACCGGCGGAGCGGCGGAATTCACCCGCAACAAGGTGCAAAACACCGGCAATGCCAAGATGAGCAGATCGATGAGAAACAAAACCAGTAGGATATTGGCGATCAGCCAGGGAAACAGGCCCTCTGCCAGAATAGACCGCGGAAAAGCCAAGACGGTTATGGTTCCGGCATCAATCAAGGCTAGAACAGCCAGCTTCACCGCAAACAGGAACCCGTTTCGCCTCATAATCTTTCCCCCGTCGATAAGATATGGACTATGTGGTTATTATACCGTATTAATGCGCTTTTTACAATCCTCACAGGTCAAACGAAAATAAAGCTGGTCTTTCAGTTATATATCCCAATTTTTTACATACCTGTCTGCCGCTGTTAAGACAGGGAGATCTTCCGTTTTCTATTTTGGCAATACCATCCACACTTTCATATTTAGGCTTTTTCCACTGTTGCAAAATACCTCAGATGCTTTATAATAGGAAAAGTATCCGGCATAAAATGGTATAAAGGAGAACGGAACATGCTTTCGAGTAAAGAACTCTTAAAAGCACTGGACGGCGGTAAGTTCGATGCTTTATTTAGCCGTCTGTACGGATCTGAACATATAGCATATCAACGAGAACGTTATATCCGAGCCGTCAGAGCATTTGTAGACTGTTTCGGAGACCGAAAAAATCTGTATCTTTTCTCTGCCCCCGGACGCACGGAAATCAGCGGAAACCATACCGACCACAATCATGGCCGAGTTTTGGCCGCCAGCGTAAACCTCGATGTGATCGCCGTGGCCTCCCCCTGCTCCGAGGCGCGAATTCGCGTCCAATCCGCAGGGTATCCGATGGATGTGGTGGAATTGACAGACGTCGCCGTCCGTGAGGATGAGAAAAACCGCTCCTCCTCCCTGGTGCGGGGTATGGCGGCCCGTTTTCTGCAGATGAAACTCGCCGTTGGTGGATTCGACGCGTATACCACCTCAGACGTACTCAAGGGATCGGGTCTCTCTTCCTCCGCCGCTTTCGAAATCCTGCTCGGTACCATTCTCAATCACCTGTTTAACGGGGGAAGCCTTTCATCTGTTGAGCTGGCCAAGGCGGCTCAATACGCGGAGAACGTCTATTTCGGAAAACCAAGCGGCCTGATGGATCAGATGGCCTCTTCTGTCGGCGGCATCATTGCCATCGATTTTGCGGATCCGGAACGGCCGAAGATCAAACGGATCGATTTCCCGTTCTCCGATTGCGGCCATCATCTCTGTATTGTGGATACGGGAGGAAATCATGCCGACCTAACGCACGAATACGCGGCTGTCCCGGCTGAAATGCGGGCTATTGCCCGCTCCTTAGGCGTCGAATATCTGCGGGAAACCTCGCTTCCATCGCTGATTCCTCAGATTCCCGCTCTCCGCCACCAGCACGGAGACCGCGCCGTGCTACGAGCACTTCATTTTTTAAGGGAAAACGACCGCGTCGTCCGACAGGTGGAAGCCTTGGAATCCGGAAACTTTGAGGAGTTCAAACGTCTGGTGATCGAGTCGGGTCATTCTTCCTTTGAATATCTACAAAATGTGTATGCCCCCGGGGATGTTTCTTGTCAAGGACTGTCTCTGGCCCTCTGCCTGGCGGAACTGCATCTGAGCGGGCGGGGTGCGTGGAGGGTCCACGGAGGCGGGTTCGGAGGCACTACCCAAAATTTTGTACCGGATGACCTGCTCGTTTCCTTCCGAAATACCATGGAAACTGTTTTCGGCAAAGGATGCTGCCACTCTTTGATGATCCGTCCCTATGGCGGTATCCGCATAGATGCGGACGTCTTTCCTAATTCATCACACGAAAAGTGAATCACGGGCGGTCTCCCAGAAGGCCGGACCGTTTGCAACTGTCTATCACCGATCGTCTCATCTATTTTCGCCCCTCGCTTCCATTCAAGCAGGGCCATGTTTTACCTGTTGCAAAATAGACGAACTGTCAACAGTCAATCGCCGCCTTCCATCTACCGGTTTCGTCCTCTCCCCCGCTGACACCATATCCCGTCCTCAGGAACGGCTGGATGCTTTGTCATCCAGCCGTTCTTTTATGAGGATTTCTTTGAGGGCGCATCCTTTCTGCAAAAGCCATGCAGAATTTTCTCCAGACGAAATCGGGCCAAAATTTCCAGAAACGGTGATAATCGGCGGTTTGTCCAGACTATATATGGATATAGAACGTTTAATCCGAACCACAAATGGAGGCGACCACCGCATGTATAAGACCCTACGAATCCGCAAGGCGCTTGCCGGTGCGATAGCAGCAGCCCTAGCCATCACAGTGAGCGGAGGCGCGGCACTGGGGGTCATCACCGCCGTCCAGGCGGACGCCGGCGCAAATGCGGAGGAAAAAATCTACCTCCCCATCATCATGTATCACGGCCTCCTCAAAGAGGAAAAGCGGCAGGGACAATACGTTATATCCCCCGATCTGTTTGAACAGGATCTCCGTTATCTACAGGAGAACGGCTATACCACCATCGTCGTCGCAGACTTAATCGCATATGTCCGCGAGGGAAGGGATCTGCCGAAAAAACCGGTTATGCTGACCTTTGACGACGGTTACTACAACAATTATCTATACGCTTTTCCGCTGCTAAAACAATATCACTGCAAAATGGTGCTCTCCCCCATCGGCCGTTATACCGACGAATATACCCAGAATCAGGATACACACCCCAATTACGCTCATTGCAATTGGGACGCGATTCGGGAAATGATGGATTCCGGATTGGTGGAATTTCAAAACCATTCATATAATCTGCACTCCATCAGCCAGGGCAGGAAGGGCGCAAAAAAGAAGGCGGTTGAAAGCCTGGTGGATTACCGCACGCTTTTGGTGGACGACGTGATGAAGATGCAGAATCGCATGCACGATGAAACCGGCTATACGCCCACAGCGTTCACCTACCCCTACGGTGCGGTAAGTCGGGAATCCCTTCCTATTCTCAGGGAACTCGGCTTTCAGGCCACTCTTGTATGCGAAAGTCACATCAACACCATCACCCGTGATCCGGAATGCCTATATGGATTGGGCCGTTACCTTCGTCCGCCTAAAACCAGCTCCGCCGTCTTTTTTGAAAAAATATTGCCAAAGGAGTCGTGATGTCCCATGCCGCGCATTTATCTAAGCCCTTCCCTTCAGCAGAACAATCCCTATGTAATCGGCGGTTCAGAGGAATACTATATGAATCTTGTCGCCGATGCCATGGAACCCTATCTCCGCTCGTCCGGTATCGCTTTTACGCGCAACGATCCGGAACAGACGCTATCCCAGGTGATTGCCCAATCCAACGCGGGGGACTACGATCTTCATCTCGCGCTGCATTCCAACGCCGCCGGCGCGGCCAATGCCGGACAGGTACGGGGTACCGACGTGTATTATTATCCCGGCAGCACCAGAGGAAAACGCGCCGCCGACATCATTGCGGAAAATTTTAAAAACATATATCCGGATCCGTCCCGGGTCCGGACCGTGCCCACCACCACACTGGCTGAAGTCGTCCGCACCCGCGCTCCTTCTGTTCTCGTAGAAATTGCCTATCATGACAACGTGCAGGATGCGGAATGGATTCGGGACAATATCCAGCCCATAGCTCGCAACCTAGTCCAATCCCTCACCCAATATTTCGGAATCCCCTTTATTGAAGCGCAACCAGCCAGAGAAGGACGGGTGGATACCGTTCGCGGAAACCTAAACCTGCGGAGTCGCCCCAGTTTGGACGCGCCTATTATCACCACCATTCCCGATGGTTCGCCCGTTATCGTATACGGGCAGTGGCAGGAGTGGTATGTAGTCGAATATATGGGTAACATCGGATACGCCAGCAGCCGTTATATCGAAGTCTGATGCCCTTCAATTGCAATTCGGCCCATAAGCCAGGTCCATCGGACGGACCTGGCTGCGTCTTCGCTGCGGAGATATAAAAGGACGGTATGGGAAAGTTATATTTTGGGGGAGCTAAATAATCAATCCCTGGAAACCTCTTGTAAAGTCATGCAAAAAATCTCCTCGATATTTTATATATGGGGGTTGGCAAACATTCTTTAATTTCGGAAAGTTTCTTCTTAGTCCATAGTTTGAGCCCCTTTATTGCCATTGGCATAGTCCAGTACCCTTTTCACAAAAAACCCCTTCGGTCGTTGACCGAAGGGGTTTTTCCGTTTTTTAACCGATTTTCTTTCGAAAATCACCGGCTTACACCGGACTAAAACGAAAACATGGGACTCACCTGTCCATTTTTGAGATTATATACTTCACTCCGCCATCGCGGGAAGTATACGGAACCGCGGTTTAACGCGATCTATATAAAATATTCACTTTTACCTGTGGGGCCTCTTCAAGCTTTCTCGTATCACAGGCGTTATGTCCGGAGCATTGCCCCGGTCCAGGCTTTCCGGTCCCACAGAAGCAGTCCCTAGGAATTTCCCAGGTTTTATCGATTCATAATCGGTCAGGATTTCCTCTCGGTCGATGCAGAAACCGCGGTCCTCCGCGTCTATATTCCTGCGATGCCAATCGGCGATACCTCTTTCATGCCTGATTGGAAGTTCCTAGAAAACCCGCCCACAGAGGCGCCGTCCCCTGCCGGGCTGAAGACTGGGTATCGCTATCGCTGTACATGGGACTCACCCCTTTCGTGAATTTCTCGACTCATCTGTCCTTTTCTTTTCTGTGTCTTTAGTATACCAGCGAAATTGTTAATTGTCAATAGTTTTTTTGTGAATATTCTGTAAACCGTTGTGAAATACTAACCGCAACCGTTTTCCTGCATTCCCATCTTGACGAATGCTCCGGAAGAGGGTATGATAAAAGAGAAGATGAAAATAGAGCGGTTGAGCCGCAGGATGGAGCATAAACGATGGCCGATGAATATGGCGCGGATTTTGTGACCGTTATGGATGACGAGGGCAACGAACATCAATTTGAACTGTTGGACGCCATTGAAACCGACAACGGCCGGTACGTTGCCCTTCTGCCCGTTTACGACGACCCGTCCGACCTAGTGGATGGCGACGGGGAATTGATCATCCTAGAAGTGGACGAGGAAAACGGAGAAGAGACCTTAGTACCTATTGAGGATGAGGACACCTTCGACGAAATTGCCGGATTGTTTGAGGAGCGCCTCGCCGATCTGTACGAAATCGAGGATATGGATTCTCCCGAATGGGATTGATCCTTTTCCTGCCCTGTGCGTGGACTGTCGCCTTTTAACCCTACTACAGATTGATTTCGGGAGCTTGGCTCCGAAAGCGGATTGCAGACCTCCCCATTCATTTGGGACGAAGGGAGCGTGAACCTTTTGGGCGGCGCCCACCTGCTCGTTATGGTAGCAGGTTATCCGGGCGGCAATACGGCAGGGCGGGGTTATTTTTTATCCCGAGTCCATGTGACGTTTTGACTGAACAATAAAAAGTCTCGGTATTTTTTAAAGAAATACCGAGACTTTTTCAAATCTAACGGAAAAGGTTAAGTGCGGACTTCAATTGAAAAGAAGCCGTCAGTCATTCAAGGGACGGCCATTCGCGTCGGTGCGGATGCTCCCGGTGAGGATTTGGATACCCTCCACAAGCCCCCAAATCCAGGCTGCCAGGGCGCCGATTCCGCAGGCCCAACCGCCGATCAGCGTCAAAAGCAGCTGCGCCACCGCTTTGCCTGTGTATCCCAGATAAAAGTTGTGTACCCCCAAGGAACCCAAGAAGATGCCCAGCAGACCGGCCGCCATCTTGGATTTACCCCCGACGGAAGGATACGCGGGATTGTTGAGATTGCTGCCGCAATGGACACAGATGACCGCCATGGGATTAGCCGGCTGGCCGCAGTTGGGACAGAAACCGGCCCCCGACCCAACCGGTACGCCGCAGCCCACACAAACCGCCGCGCCCGGAGCAAGAGGACGCCCGCACTGCTTGCAGTATTGAGGATATCCCGAAACAGGAGGCGGTGCAGCCGGAGCCCCGTAAGGAGGGGGCGGCGTCTGCGTCTGACCTGAGGGAGGGGAATAGCTTTGTTGCGGAGGAACCGGAGCGCCGGCCGGCGCGGGCGGCACCGTTTGACCTGGACTGGCCGTTCCCCCTTCCAAAGGAGTCCCACAATATATACACACCTTCGCGTTCGGATCGGCTTGAGCGCCGCACTGAGGGCATCTGCGTTCTTCCATGTCGGAACCATTCCTTTCATCGTAACAGACAGGTGTCGGCAAACTATGGGGCGTCTGCCCGCCTATGGCTTCATTATAAAGCAAGCATAGCCTAAACGCAAGAACCCTTTGGAAATCTTATCGATTTCTTAGGGAAATTTTATAAGATTTTCATCATTTCCGTTCGATGGATAAAAAGAATAGACAAAAATTTTTATTTGGACATATTTCGTTCAGAATTTTATGCTATACTTAGTTTGTTCAAGAGAGAAAATTTTTACATAAAGAGGAGGAGGCATATGCCGGGAAGCTATTCGGAAATAACACCCCAAGTGCGGGAATTGGCAGAAAAATGCCGGAAAAGCAGCACCATTGATTCCACCCTGTTTACCAAGTATCAAGTTAATCGGGGGTTGCGGGATCTCAAAGGGAACGGCGTCCTCACCGGCTTGACCGAGATCTCGGAAATCCAGTCCAGCGTCATGACCGATGAAGGCCCCAAACCCTGCGATGGAAAACTTTTTTACCGCGGCATCAATGTGGAGGATATTGTCAGCGGGTTCATTCGCGAAAAACGCTATGGCTTTGAAGAGACGACCTATCTGCTCCTATTCGGTGAACTGCCTACACGGCAGCAGCTCACGGAATTTCAGCAGATACTCTCCGATTATCGGACTCTCCCCACCAGCTTTGTGCGGGACATTATCATGAAGGCGCCGAGTTCGGATATGATGAACGCCCTAGCCCGCAGCGTTCTCACCCTGTATTCCTATGATGAAAACGCCAATGATATTACGATTGAGAACGTGCTGCGGCAATGCCTGCAGCTGATTGCCCTTTTCCCGCTGCTGTCTGTTTACGGCTACCAGGCCTACAGCCATTATCACGACGGCAACAGCCTGTACATTCACAATCCGCAGCCCAATCTTTCCACGGCTGAGAATATCCTGTTTGTCTTGCGTCCGGACAGCCAGTATACCGAACTCGAGGCGAAAATTTTAGATCTGACGCTTGTGCTTCATGCTGAACACGGCGGCGGCAACAACTCCACGTTCACAACCCACGTGGTTTCTTCGTCCGGCACCGATACCTACTCGGTCATCGCCGCTTCGCTCGGCTCTCTCAAAGGCCCCAAGCACGGCGGGGCCAATATCAAAGTGGTTCGGATGATCGAGGATATGAAACAGTCTCTGTCCGACTGGACGGATGAAAAAGCCGTTGTGGACTACCTTCGCCGTCTGCTGCATAAGGAGGCGTTCGACCGCGCCGGCTTGATTTACGGCATGGGACACGCGGTGTATTCCCTCTCGGATCCCCGGGCAAACATATTCAAGCATTTTGTGGAAAGCCTGTCGGTCGAAAAAGGCCGGGAGGAAGAATACAAGCTCTACTCCCTCATTGAGAAGCTCGCACCCCAGGTCATTGCGGAAGAGCGCAAAATTTACAAGGGTGTCAGTGCCAATATCGACTTTTACAGCGGTTTTGTGTACAGCATGCTCAACCTGCCGCTCGAACTGTATACCCCCATATTTGCCATCTCCCGCATCGCGGGCTGGAGCGCTCACCGGCTTGAGGAACTCATCAATGCGGGTAAAATCATTCGTCCGTCTTATAAGAGCGTATCGGTCCGCCGGGACTATACGCCTCTCGATAAACGCTGAAAACCATGTCTCGTCCCGCGGGCAGATGCCCGCGGGACGTTTTGATTGGAAACGACACTTGTACCATAAACCCGCCAATGTGCAGAGCCTGTTTCCGGAGACAAAGCCGCGAAGGCCCCCTGCAGGGCAGAAAAACAGACCACACGGAATTCCTGTCTGCCGCCTGAAGTTCCCATTTTTATTCCTTTCGGCATTGCCGCCTATCCACGGGACAACTCCAAAACATCTCGATCTGGGATGACGTCAGGGAACGGACAAAATCCCGTTTGAGTTCGAGAAGATGCTGAAGTCCGTCCGCCGCCTCATACAGTACGGCGCGTATTTCGAATTCCCGCCTGGTCGCGGGCAGCTCGCTCCTTTTAAAGCGGCGGCGGTAATCTTCGAGATGATCCAGCAGGTCCACGGCGTTGTTGTATTCATGCAGAGAGTCGGCTACCTCCATCATAAAGACACCGATTTCGGTTGCCTGCCAAGGGAAGGGAGAAGGTTCCGGGTCCAGACGGGTCAAGCTGCCGGCCAACCTGGACAACACCTGACACTGCTGTCGGCGCATCTCCACATATTGCAGAAAGTAGCGCATATCGGGATGAAATGTGTTGTCTGCAAGGGAAACCGCCCGACAGCGGGCCTCATCGAGATGGGCACTCAAACCACGGATATCGGTCTGGATTTGGGACGGAAAGGTGTTCATGGTGTCTTCCTCTCGCAAATATCTGCCCATATTCCGCAAAATGATCCGTATCCGTTCTTCTGTGATCCGCTGGTCCTCTCGGATGACACGCGTCCGGCGCGGCATATAGGCGTTCATCACCATGCCCATGAAAATACCGATGACCATGAGCGCGGTTTCATTGAGGACAAGGGCAAGACGGATCGTTTTAGCGTTCCATACGTGGAGCATAAGAACCGTACTCATGGCCAGCCCCTCTTCCAGGTCCAGCCATTGGCAAACCGGTACGAATAAAAGGAGAAACAGGCCTAGGGAAAGCACGGAAAATTGAAGGAAATAGAAAAGGGGAAGAGCCAAGGCGAGAGAAGCGAGAAAAGCGAGACTACGGCGCAGAGCCGCCCGCAGAGTGTCCTTTTTTGTACGCTGTACGCTGAGCAACGTGATGGTGACGACGGCGGTCGCAGTAGAAAGGCCAAAGGCGCGAGCAATCAAAACCGCCAGAGAGCAACCCACTGCAATTTTGACCGCTTTGCTGATCGAAGGCCGTCCCCATTCCAAGCCGAGAACCGACTTCATTCCGGCTCCTCCCTCCAGGTGATGGGATTAGTATGCCCGGAGGTACGGTAGACTAGCCTGTCGATCGCTCCCTGAGAATGGGATCAGCCGTTATGAAGCAAGAGAATACAGCATTTCAATACAAAATAAAAGGTATTTTATGGCGTTATCGGCCACAGCCTTTATAACATCTACAGCGGACATACTTGAATTTTGGCGGCATGGATACATAGGGCTATCCATCTTCCGGCAGGCGATAGGGAGTCAGACCTTTCTCCGACAACCGGTAAACCGTGGTACAGACTTCCCTTAAAAATTTGCGGTCGTGGCTGACACAGAGGATCGTCCCGGGAAAAGCGGCCAGCGCTCCACGAATCACCGGATTGGATAGGGGACTGAGGTTCCGTGTCGGTTCATCCAGTACCAGCACCTGTAACCCGTTCAGCATCAGGTGGAGCAGCAACAGCTTGGCTTTTTGCCCGCCGCTGAGATCCCCGATTTTTTGTTCCATTTCCTCCGGCTTGAATCTCATACTTCCCAAGCAGGATCGTGCCCTTGTCACGGCTGATTTTTCACCATCCGGCGCCAGAAAATCCACCGGTGTCCGACCATAATCCAATACTTCGGTATAATCCTGGGGCATGTAGGCCGGCACAATATCCTTCCTGTCCTTAAGGGTGTTCCAGATGATTTCCAGTAAGGTTGATTTACCCGCGCCGTTTCTACCCGTTATGCCGATGTGCTGTGGGCCTTCA
>USDZ01000032.1 GCA_900553525.1 uncultured Oscillospiraceae bacterium | reverse complement strand
GAGTGTCAATGTATCGGTCAGCGTTTCCTGTTTTGTCCCCAAGCCATTCACCCCCTTCCAGTGGGAACCGCAGGACACGGCCGAGGAACTCAGGCGCAAGCAGCGACTGCTGCGGGAATCGGTTACGACCCGCAAAATTTCTTTAAACTGGCATGATGCGGACGTCAGCTTTTTGGAGGCCGTGCTCGCCCGAGGTGACCGGCGGCTCGGCCGGGTGTTGGAGGAGGTCTGGCGGCAGGGGGGGCATCTGGACGCCTGGTCGGAACATTTGAGCGTACAACGATGGCGGGACGCCTTTGCTGCCTGCGGGTTGGATCCCGCTTTTTATGCCAACCGGCGTCGGCCCTTTGACGAGGTGCTGCCGTGGGATCATCTGGATTTCGGGGTATCTAAAGAGTTCCTGATCCGGGAAAACCAGAAGGCATGGCAGAGCGTTACGACGCCGAACTGCCGGGAATCCTGTTCCGCCTGCGGGGCTGCCTGCTTCAAAGGAGGAATCTGTGTTGAACGACGTTAAGGATTTTATCACCATCCGCTTGGTATTTTCTAAAACGGGAAAAGCTCGGTATATTTCTCATCTTGACCTGAACCGCGCTATGATCCGGGCTGTGCGCCGGGCGCGGCTGCCTGTCTGGTATACACAGGGCTTCAACCGGCATCCCTATGTGACCTTTGCGGCCCCCCTTTCGCTCGGGTATGAAGGGATGCATGAGACCATGGACTTGCGGCTGGAGGGGGAGATGCCGATGGGGGAACTCGTCTCCCGGTTGAATGCCGTGCTGCCCGAAGGACTGCGGGCGCTTTCGGCCGCCAAAGCGGAGCGCAAGCCGGGGGAGGTGGCAGGCGCCCGTTATGAGATGATCGTCGGCTGTCCACCTGCAACCGTTCAGGCTTTGTTGGAAAAAGAGAATATCCCGGTAGAAAAACGCACCAAGAAAAAAAACTTGAAGACGGTGGACTTAAAGCCCGTCCTGGTTGCTTCAGCTTGGACGCTCTGTGAAGACAGGGCGGGCTGCCGGCTGGAACTGACTCTGCCCTGCGGCAGTGAATCGGTGAATCCTGGTCTGCTGGTAGAAGCGCTGAAGGGGGAGAGCGGCGAAAAAGAGATGCCTTGTCTGATTCGAAGACTGGAAGTCTATGCGTCCGACGGCAGGCCCTTCCGCTGAAAGCAAGAAAAAACCCTTGCATTTTAATCCGATTTATGTTAAACTATTTCGGTATTTGGTATCCGTATCGGGTTTCCGGCTTGATATGGGGTTAATGCCAGGCGCAAAGCAGGACATTAGGCGGACAGTCCTCTGCCCCGGGGTCCCGCTCCGATGAGGCAAGAATGTCTGAATTTAAGGGAGGAACAAAACATGGATGCTTTGAAACAGATATCGGAGGGGAGCCTCAAGGAAGCGCCCCCCGAGTTCTCGATCGGCGACACGGTCCGGGTGGATGTTAAGATTCGCGAAGGCGAACGAGAGAGAATTCAGGCTTATGAAGGCACCGTCATTGCCAAAAAGGGCAGCGGTGTGGCTGAGACCTTCACTGTCCGCCGTATTTCGTATGGCGTCGGAGTGGAGCGTGTGTTCCCACTGCATTCCCCGAACGTCGCAGCCGTCAAGGTGGTGCGTCATGGTAAGGTGCGCCGCAGCAAGCTCTATTACCTGCGCGACCGTGTGGGTAAAGCGGCCAAAGTCAAGGAACTGCTCAAGTAAGGGAAAAAAGGGACGGGCCTACAGGTCCGTCCCTTTTCAGCGTGTCGAAGAACCGGACGCGCCGCTGGATAGGCGCTGCGAATCGCATAGGTCGAAAACGGTGACGCTGTCACCGCTCATTCGGAGAAGCGCCGCTCCCTTTGGACAAAAAATAAAAAAGTTAAAAAAAAGCGGACGATAGTTGCTGAAAAACCTTGTGACTGCGCTATAATGATTTCATAGGGAATCCCCCTATAATATGTATAAATTTATTGCATAAAGGAGTGTTCGGTATGAAGTTGGGAGTTCTCACCGTCCCGCTGCAAAGCATGTCTGCCCGAGAGGCTTTCGCCTATCTCCATTCCCTTGGTGTCCAGACCGTGGAACTCGGAACCGGCGGCTATACCAATCATAATCATATGAACCCGGAGGTCTATCTCGACCATCCGGATAAAATTGCGGAATTCAAGGCTCTGTTAAAAGAATTCGACCTTGAAATCAGCGCCCTTTCCTGCCACGGCAATCCGGTTCATCCCAATAAAGAAAAGGCTGCGGCGTATCATAAAGTATATGTCGACACCTGCCGCTTGGCCCAACAGCTGGGCGTCGATACGGTTGTGACCTTCTCCGGCTGCCCGGGCGACTGCGAAACGTCTGAGCGGCCTAACTGGGTTACTTGTTCTTGGCCGGAGGATTACAGCGAAATTCTTGACTGGCAATGGAACCAGGTACTTATCCCTTACTGGAAGGAAGCCGCCGAAATTGCCCGCTCCTGCGGGGTCGCCAAAATTGCCTTTGAGATGCATCCGGGGTTCTGTGTGTACAATCCCGCTACCCTGCTGCGTCTGCGGGAAGCGGTCGGCGATATAATCGGCGCCAATTTCGATCCCAGCCATCTGATCTGGCAGGGAATGGATCCGGTCATGGCTCTGCGGGAACTCAAAGGCGCTGTCTATCACTTCCATGCCAAAGACACCCGGGTGGATCCCGCCAACAAGGCTAGAAACGGCGTGCTCGACACCGGGCATTATGGAAACGTCCTCGACCGGAGCTGGGTGTTCCGCACCGTCGGTTACGGCTCCAACGCTCAGACTTGGAAGGATATGATGTCCACTTTACAGAGCATTGGCTATAGAGGCTCGGTCAGCATCGAACATGAGGATGGGCTGATGTCGGTCAAAGAAGGATTGGAAAAGGCCATTGCATTCCTCAAAATCGTCATGATCACCGAAGAACCCGCCGCCATGTGGTGGGCCTGACCTCCAAAAGGAAGGGACTGGGAAACCGATGAAAACTTATAAAGCGGCCCTTGTCGGCTACGGCGGTATGGGGCGCTGGCACAAAACCGGAATTTGCAAAACATCCCGTGTCTGTATTGACGGCGTATACGACATCAATCCCGCTCGGATGGACGCGGCGAAGGAGGACGGCATCACAACGGCCTATTCGAATTTTGAAGCGCTGTTGGCCGATCCTACGGTGGATATCGTGGTGGTGGCAACCCCAAACAATTTTCACATGCCCCAGGTTTGTCAGGCGCTTGAGGCGGGCAAGGCCGTAGTATGTGAAAAGCCGGTTGCGATGAGCAGTGAAGAATTGCAGACCATGATGGACACGGCCCGCCGGACTGGCAGCTTATTTACCGTCCACCAGAACCGCCGTGCCGATGCGGACTATACCGCCGTGCTTGAAACGGTCCATGCCGGGTTGCTCGGCAACGTGTTTGAGATTGTATCCAATGTTATCGGCTCCCGCGGCATTCCCGAGGGCTGGCGGCAGTATGCGGTGGCCGGCGGCGGCATGATGCTCGACTGGGGCGTTCATCTGCTTGACCAGGTGGTGATGATGTATGCGCCCCACAAGGTGACATCGGTGTTCTGTAAGATGTATCACGTCAATTATCAGGAATGTGACGATGGGTTCAAGGCCTTTCTCCAGTTTGACAATGGCGTGATGGTCACTATCGAGGTGGGAACCAGCCATTACGCCAATATTCCCCGCTGGTATGTCTGCGGGGACCGCGGCGCGCTGGTGATTGACGATTGGTCCTGTAAAGGCCGGATTATCCGGGCCGTCGAGCGTGAAGTCACTTGGGAAGAGGATATCGTCTATACCAAGGCCGGCCCAACCAAAACCATGGCTCCCCGGTCCAAAGACACCATCGAACAGATCGAACTCGATCCGGACAAATATCAATCCGATTACGATATCTTTTACCGCAACCTTGCCGACGTACTCGACGGCAAGGCGGAACTTCGGGTAAAGCCCGAAGAGGCCATGCGGGTGATGAAGGTGATGGAAGCGGCCTTCGAATCCGATCGCCAGGGGCAGGCAATTCGCTGCGAACTCTGACAAAAGGAGCGGATGGATATGATTCGAGTTACGGTATGGAATGAAAATATCCATGAAAAAGAAATACCCGAACAGATGGCCCACTACCCCCATGGAATTCATGCGGCTATCGCGGAGTATCTGCAGAAAAGTCCCGACGAGTTCGAGGTAAGGACGGCGACATTGGATCAGCCTGACTGCGGTCTGCCCGACGAGGTGCTGAACACCACCGATGTGATGATATGGTGGGGCCATGTGGGACACCATCTAGTGCCGGATGATCTTGCCCGCAAGGTGGCGGACCGGGTTCTGCTCGGCATGGGTTTGGTCGTGCTGCACTCCGGCCACTATTCCAAACCCTTCCGTCTGTTGATGGGCACCACGTGCTCTCTGCGCTGCCGGGATGGCGATTATGAGCGGCTTTGGTGTGTCAATCCAGGCCATCCCATCGCCAAAGGGATCCCCATGAACATCGAGATTCCGATGGAAGAGATGTACGGGGAATTTTTTGATATTCCTCAGCCGGATGAACTGGTGTTTGCCGGTTGGTTCCGGGGAGGGGAACTGTTCCGTTCGGGATGCTGCTGGAGACGCGGCGCGGGTAAGATTTTCTATTTTCAGCCGGGCCATGAAACCAATCCTGTTTACTGCCATCCCGATATTCTGAGAATCATCGGCAACGCGGTTCGTTGGGCTGCGCCGGACAACTGGCGCACTACCCTCAACTGTTATTACGTCGATGGTACTACCGAAGAGCGAGTGGCTAAAGGGTTGCCGATTGATCAATTTTAGAATCCAGGAACTAAAATCCGCGTATTGTGTCAAAGACGAGGGAAGCCTATCCTTTGGCCTGTAAAAGACCGGGAATTCCGACCGACAGAGGACAGACGAAGAGCTTTCGTCTGTCCTTTTGCCTATTTGTGCGGCATTCCATGATAATATGGGAGAGGGCAAAAGACGGGCGTCTTTTTAGTATGATGGGATACTCAACGTGCTGCTGACCGATGACAAATCCTTTCGTTTCTTTTGACCTATCGCCGGAGCTCTATAGGAGGAAACAAGAATGCGCGAAGAAGAAAAAATAAGGGCGGGGATTTTATTTAACCCCGCGGATCCCGAATTAAAAGCCATAAAGCTGAAAACCCACAATCTGAATGTGGACTATAACAATACCCATGAGGATGAGGCGGAAAAACGCGCGGCTATTCTTTCCGAGATCATCGGCGCGTTTGGTGAAGGCGGGTTTATTCAAGGCCCTATTGCTTTTCATTACGGAAAGCATACCAAAATCGGGAAAAATTTTTTTGCGAATTTCAACCTAACCGTGCAGGACGACGCAGAGGTGACGATCGGCGACGACTGTAATTTCGGTCCGAATGTGACCATCGTAACACCATTGCACCCCATGCTGCCGGACGAACGCCGGGCAATGCTGACGGCTCAAGGAGAGATGAGACATCTTTGTTATGCAAAACCCGTACACATTGGAAACGACTGTTGGTTTGGTGCGTCGGTCACAGTATGTCCCGGCGTTACCATCGGGGACCATTGTGTGATCGGGGCAGGCAGCGTTGTGACTAGGGATATTCCGGCGAACAGCTTTGCGGCGGGAGTTCCCTGCAGAGTTATCCGTGAGATTACCCAAACCGACAGTATGAGAAACAAGCCGGAGATATTGGCGGATAATCTGGTGCTCTAATCCCGCTTTAGATTTACATAAGAGACTCCTCTCGTTTGAACGTTTCGTTTATTCGGGAGGAGTCATTTTTATTTTGGATGCAAAGCTTTATACAATGGAGTATCGCCAAAATGTTGCCGCAAAACAGAACGATGGTGAGGGCGATGGATATCGTTTGAATCTGAACCCTAGAAGAATCAAACGGCGGCGCCAAGCCCAAACCGCCTGAAATGGAAAAAACTCTTTTTCGGAGTTCCCCCCATGCTGTCCCGAACCCATGGAAACCGGCTCTTCCCGCTGATTAAAGCGGCATATTCTGCCAATACTACGCATAGACTTTGTATGAAAGGCGGGGGACACATGGATTTCGCAATCAAGCGCGTCCTGCTGAAGCCGGAGGAACAGACCGATGCCACCCGGGAGGCGATCCGGGAGGTATGCCGGCAGCTAGAAAATGTGCGGGCGCGTTTTGAGATGGAAAATGACAGCGATTTGATCGAAGCGTGTATCTATGAAATGGAATCCCTAAGAGCCCGCTACCGGTATTTGCTGCGGCAGGCAAAAGCAAAAGAAATGCCGGCGGGTACCTCTATACAGGAAAAAAACGGATAAACGGAGGAAACGGACATGAGTCTTTGGCTGCGCATCCTGGTCGGAGCGGTAGGGGTATGTCTGATTGCAGTGGTAGCGGTTGCCTTAATCCGTTCAAAGCGCCCAGTGAGGGGATTGATCGGCAGTGGTGCGCAGGGACTTTGTGCTTTGGCGGCGGTCAATGTGGTCGGCGCGTTTACCGGAGTTTCGCTGGGGCTGAATCTCCTGTCCGGCTTATCCTGCCTAATCCTGGGGGTGCCGGGAGTGGTGACCCTGTTGATCCTGAAAGTGATCTTTGCCACATGACTCGCCTGAGAAAGGCCGCTTCCGACCAGGTCGGAAGCGGCCTTTCTCATCACCCGCAAGCCTTATTTCTCCATGACGGAGGACGGCGGAAAACGCTATTTCGCGATGGAGGGATCCTTATAAATTTGGACGTGCGCTCGGGACGAGACATACAGGTGGGAGGACCATATCAGCACAGGCCGAGAGGCGCCGCCCCGGAGCCTAAAATCCGGACGGGATCGGCGCCCGCCGTACCCGTATTTTCCTCCCAAAAGGCGCAGAGCCGGCGGGATACGGATTCCGGCGTCCGCACCACTTGATATCCGTCCCAATGAGCCGGCAGCAGGCGGCGGTAGGAAAAGGAGGTGAAACGGTCGTCAATCAGAAGGACAAGTCCCCGGTCCGCCTCGTCCCGGATGACCCGGCCGGCCGCCTGCTGAATCTTGTTCATTCCCGGAATTTGATAGGCATAGAGGAATCCCCTGTGATTCTGTCCTTCAAAATAGGCGCGGATAACCTCCTGTTCCGGATTGATCTGCGGAAGGCCAACCCCCACGATAATCGATCCGATCAACCGGTTGCCTTTGAGGTCAATCCCCTCCGAGTAGATGCCGCCGAGAACGCAAAACCCAAGAGTGGGTTCCGGAGAATCCGCTTTGAACCTTTCCAAAAACGCCTCTCTTTCGTCCTCCTTCATATTGGGCGTCTGCAATACAGTCCGGAGCTCCGGATACCAAACGGTAAAAGCCTCATAAACCTCCCGCATATAGGTATAAGAGGGAAAAAAGACCATATAGTTGCCCTTTCTTGTCTCCACGGCTGCGCCGATCATCCGCGCAATGGGTTCGATGCTACCGGTCCGGTCCGGATAACGGGTGCTTATACGATCTCCTATGAGAAGACAGAGGTTTTTCCGTGAAAAAGGGGAGGGAAGAAGGAGAGTTTGCGCGTCTTTCCCAGCCCCAAGCAGCTCCTGATAATAAAACATGGGGGCCAGTGTCGCGGAAAAGAAGACGGTTGCCTTTCCCTTATCGAGGCAGCCGGACAGGAGTTCCGACGGATCTGCGCAGAATTGTTTGACTGCGATATCCCCTTTAGAAAAAGTCAGAAGAGTTCGGTAACGGCTGTTGTATAAATCCGCGATTTTCAGATACCGCAAAACGTCGAAATAGAGGGACAGCACAGCCTCTTCCTGCGCGGCGCCAGGATGGTTTTTCAGCCATAAGGCAGCTTCTCCGGCCACCCGGTCAAGGGGAGGAAGAAGAGAATCCACCGCCTGCTCCCGCGTTTCGACACCTTCTTCCGTATTCTCTTCACGCAGTGCCAGAAAAGCCTTGTTCAGCGAGGCAAGGGCTTTGGCGAGATTTTCCTTTCTATTTAAGGTTTTCTTGACTGCCCAAACCGTCGATTTACTCAGAGAGGCGGAATACATCTCCCGGGCGCGGTCTACAAGGTTGTGCGCCTCATCAACCAAAAAGGTATAGGAACCCCGCGGAAAATCAAAGAACCTTCGGAGATAGACCTGGGGATCAAAGAGATAATTGTAATCCCCCACGACGCAGTCACACCAGAGGGCAGCGTCCAACTGAAGTTCGAAGGGGCATACCCGGTGGTCCCTGGCACAGGTTTCGACGGTTTCCCTGGCGTAAAGATCGCTTTGGTGCAAAAGATCATAGAGCGCGTCGTTGATCCGGCTGAAGTGCCCTTTGGCAAAGGGGCAGCCATCCGGGTTGCATTTCCCGCTGCGGCCGCCCTCGGGAGTCCGTAAGAAACAAATCTTGTCTTTGGCCGTCAGCAGAATCGTCCGCATCCTCAGGCCTTGCGCCGCCATCTTTTCACAAGCATCCATAGCGGCTCTGCGGGTGATGGTTTTGGCGGTTAGATAGAAGATTTTTTCAGTATGTCCTTCTCCAAGGGCTTTGACGGCCGGATAGAGTGTGGAAATGGTCTTGCCGATCCCGGTAGGTGCCTGGCACAGCAACCGGCCTTCATCTCGGATCGTCCGATAAACACAGGCGGCCAGCCGGCGCTGTCCAGGTCGATAGCCCGAAAAAGGAAAAGGAAGGGGAAGAATGGAAGCGTCCCGTATCTGGTTCCATTCCTGCTGCATTTTGGCCCACATTTGGTAATGAAACAGAAGATCCAAAAAGAAGGTTTCGAGTTGCTCCCGTGTGTAAGGGCGGACAAAGCGACGGATTTCGCCTGTCTCCCGCTGGCAATAGGTCAGTTGTACGTCCACAGAGGATAGAGACCGCCGCTGCGCAATCATATGGGCATAACACAAAGCCTGCCCCCAATGCACGCGGTTGTTTCCGTCGATTTCTTCGAGCGGCAGAGCGGTGGTTTTGATTTCATCCACCAGTACTCCCTCGTCAGAGGTCAGGATACCGTCGGCCCGGCCTTCCACCGTGTAGGGGATTCCCTCATATTCGATGGTCAGCGACAGGGATACTTCCGCCTCATACCGGTCGCCCTGTTCTTTTTGGATCCGCCTATGGATACGGGCGCCCTCGACCATCCGTTCCGGATCGGCGACGCGATTGTCGAGGTCACCGTCACGCAGCACAAATTCCACCAGTTCGCGTACCGACAACCGCATACCGCACCCTCCTCGAAAAGAAAATATGTTCTTTTTAAAAACGAGTATATAGAAAACAGAGTGGATTGTCAATAAAATTAAAGAAACATTTGTTTAATACTGGAGGGACTCATATTTCAAAACGTTTCGGGGACACTAATGACGAACCCAAGATAAAGGAGGGAGAAAGAATGGACAACTGCAAAGCGAATCAGTCGATCGCGTGTTCCGTACAGCAGTGCCGGTACCATTGCGGCAGCCAGAATTATTGTTCCTTGGATAAAATCCAGATCGGCACCCATGAAGCGCATCCCACCGTGGTGGAGTGTACCGATTGCCAGTCTTTTAAGGTCAAAGAATCCTGTTGCTGATGAACAAAGCCGGTAAAGGGTCTCTTTACCGGCTTTGTTCTTGTTTTTTTTGTCGTGCGAGTGTACAATGAGAAAAAAACAAGCTGAGGAAACGATATGGAGCTTTCCAAAAACAAAATGATAACCCTGGATATTACGGGGACAACAGCCGAAGGCAGCGGTATTGGCCGGGCCGAATCCTCGGGAGAAGACGGCGGTATGGCGGTGATCGTACCGTTTACCGCTGTGGGAGACCGAATCCGCTGCCGGATCCTCAAGGTGGAAAAACGACTGGCCTATGGCCGGGCGGAAGAGATTTTGATTTCCTCCGGCGACCGTATCGCGGCGCAAGACGATTGCCCGGTGTTCGGTCGCTGCGGCGGATGCACCTGGCGGCATGTCTCCTATGAGGCGGAACTGCGGTATAAGCAGCGAAAGGTGGCCGACGCCTTGATCCGCATAGGAGGGATTAAGGCCGACGCGCTGCCGATTATCGGCTGCGAACGCGACCGGCATTACCGCAACAAGGCACAGTATCCGGTTGTGCCGGGACCATACCGCCCGTTGATCGGATTTTACGCGCCGCGCAGTCATCGTGTGGTGGAACAACACGCTTGTCTTCTGCAGCCGGAGTCCTTTCAAACCGTGGTGGATATTGTGGGGAAATGGGCAAAAAAGACAGGATTGCCGATTTACGACGAAACGACCGGTAAAGGAATCCTCCGGCATATATACATACGCGAGGCAGAAGCGACGGGCGAAATTCAAGTCTGTCTGGTTTGCACGTCCGGAAAGCTGCCCGAATCGCATGCCCTGGTCGCCGCACTGCGCGAGCAAGTGCCGGGTCTTGTATCCGTTGTGGTGAATCTCAACCGGAAAGATACAAACGTCGTGCTCGGCGGAAAGGGTTTTGTCCTGTGGGGACGGGATTATATCACCGATGAACTGTGCGGCCTGCGGTTCCGTCTGTCGCCAAGGTCCTTCTATCAAGTCAACCGCCGGCAAGCGGAGATCTTATACGGCGTCGCGGCGGAGCTTGCCTCTCCCGGGCCGGAGGATACGGTCCTGGACCTGTATTGCGGAACGGGGACAATCGGTCTGACTATGGCGGGAAAAGCCGGTCAGGTGATTGGAGTCGAGAGCGTAGCGGAGGCGGTCGAAGACGCCGAACGGAACGCGGAGGATAACGGTGTTGGGAACGCACGCTTCCTCTGTGCTGATGCGGGTGAAGCCGCTGAGAGGCTCCGGACAGAGGGGATTCGGCCGTCTATCGTCATTCTCGATCCACCCCGAAAGGGATGCGCTCCCGCCGTCATTGAGACCATCGCGGCGATGTCTCCCGGCCGTGTGGTTTATGTCTCCTGCGATCCAGCCACGCTGGCAAGGGATCTCAAACGGTTTGAAGAACGGGGCTATCGAACGGAAAAGGTTCAGCCGGTCGATATGTTCCCCCGCACGCCTCATGTGGAGACGGTTGTCTTGCTTTCCAAGGGTGAGGTCGACTCGAAAAGGATTCGGGTTGAGTTCTCTTTGGAAGATATGGATATGTCGGAGTTCCAAGATGGAGCAACCTATCCGCAGATCAAGGAGTATGTGTTGGAGCATACCGGGTTAAAGGTATCCAATCTGTATATCTCGCAGATTAAGCGGAAATGTGGGATTGAGGTTGGTAAGAACTACAATATGCCGAAATCCGAGGATTCCAGACAGCCCCAGTGTCCGCCGGAAAAAGAGAAAGCAATCCGAGAAGCATTCAAATATTTTGGGATGATCTAACATCCCGCAGAATGGAGGTTTCTTGTGGATAGATTGATTTCTTGTGAGTTCAACATGGATACTGCCTGTGTGGAGCTGAAATTTGCGAATGGTAGCATGATTGCGATAGACACTATTGCCGTGGAGAATGTGATTGCCGATAATATGTATCAGCGGTCGGAGCTTGATTATCTGATTTACAATGATCCGATAGGGTATGTCGAGCTTATTTTGAACGGTAATCCCGAAACTTACTTGAAAACTGTAACCGAATACAAACCACTTGATAGCTAATCAACACTTTGCCCGTGGGAGAAATCCTGCGGGCAATTTTTGTAACTTTACTGTGAACTCTATTGACAAATCATAATCGTTGTTATATAATCAGCGTAATATAACAACGATTACAGACTGAGAGGAACGCTATGCCACCAAAAGCTAAAATATCAAAAGAAATGATTGTCAATGCCGCATTGGAAATTGCTCGGCTGACAGGTGCAGAAAACATCAATGCTCGTACAGTATCTCAAAAATTAAATTGCTCTACCCAACCAATCATGTACCACTTCAAAACGATAGAGGATTTGAAGAAGGCTACCTATCAGAAAGCGGATGAATATCACACCACATATCTCAGCCGCATCGAGGGAGATAACCCTATGTTGGGAATCGGAATGGCGTATATTCGCTTTGCGGCAGACGAGCCTTTACTGTTTCGCTTCTTGTTTCAATCCAACAGCTTTTCAGGAAAAAGCATTGTGGAATTGATCGATGATGAAGCACTTGAACCAATACTGACTATTTTTTCGCAGGGCATCCAGATAGATATGATTAAAACGAAGGAGATTTTCCGGATTCTGTTTTTGTTTGTCCATGGTTATGCCAGTATGTTAGCGAATAACACGATTTCATTCGATGAAAAAAGTATTGCAAACGACTTGGAATTAGTCTTGGACGGAGCAATTTGTATGAAGCAGGAGGGAGCAAAATGAAGCATCTGTATAAAAAAAGTGAGTTGACATTTTCTTTGGTTTTAGTTGGCTTGTATGTAGCGCTTTTCAGTATCGCAGACAACCTGTCTCGTTCTATTGGAATAGAAAAAATACTGACAGCACCATTATCTGTTTTATTTGTTGCGGTTCTGTATGTATGGATTCATAAGAACGGGTTGCTCAAAAAATATGGGCTGTGTGCGTTTGACGGCAAGGCAAAAGACTATTTCTATTTTATACCGTTGTTCGTAATCGGAAGTTGTAATCTTTGGAACGGTGTCCAGCTAAACTGTTCGCCGATGGAAACGGCTTTATATGTATTGAGTATGCTTTGCGTTGGCTTTATCGAAGAGCTGATATTCAGAGGTTTCCTGTTCAAAGCTATGGCAAAAGACGGAATCAAATCTGCAATTATTGTATCAAGTATAACATTTGGATTGGGTCACATCATCAATCTTGTTAATGGTGCAGAATTATTACCTACATTCCTGCAAATTATCTATGCAACGGCAATCGGTTTTCTTTTTACTATGCTGTTTCATAAGGGGAAATGTTTGTGGCCTTGTATTATCACACACAGCGTAGTTAATTCGCTAAGTGTCATCGGCGTGGAAGGCACCACAACAGAAAAAATCATTTCTGCGGTGATATTGACAGCCGTTTCTTTGGGGTACATTGCACTGATTTATAAAAACAAGAAAGAATGAAAAAAGAATAGTTGTCATACAGGCATGACGAAACAAACCACTGCAATTTTCATCCCCGTGTAGGATGGAAGGTGCAGCGGTTTTTCTTTTTATAGTTCAAATGCCACCATAGTTTCTTTTGGCAGCTTCTCATTCTCGCAGTTCAGAAGATAGGCTATCGCTTTATTTGCATAGCGATTTGTTTTCATCGTATCCCAATCGGCAAGACGGATGATTTCCG
>USDZ01000031.1 GCA_900553525.1 uncultured Oscillospiraceae bacterium | reverse complement strand
TTGTCAGCAGCCCGTTTCACGGTCTGCGTGTAGTTCCTTGTAAACTGACCTAAGGCTTGTACAAAACCAAGCAGAGCTTTTCTTCTTTTGCTTCTGCCAACAACCTCATTTCCATGTTCCTCTTTTTCTACAACTTTGTCCGCCCCCACTCTGCCTTGAACAACCTTACCCCGGCTCAGTGCGCCGGCCTCAATCTGTCTAAAAAGCGTAAACGGGAGCTTTTCCTCGGTGCGCAGTAATTTTGACTGTTTTCGCATCCTATCGTTTCATCTTTTCTTTACAGCGCCGATTTATTTTGCTACGTCAGGGGGTTCTGTTTTACTGGTTTGATGCACAGCGGTACCAGTAGCCTTGATTTTTTAAGGCTGCTGATCTAATTTTATATTGATCTTTTTTGTTTCAATGTCACAAAGCGGTCTTTTCAATTGTTATATTCATGTAGGATTATTGGAAAGGGTGGTGATAGCGTGAACGATTATTATTTAATAAAGAAAATAGCGAATGGAAACATTAAATCGCTTGAAACTCTATATCAAAAATATCTGTCGGATGTTTATAGGTTAGCTTACATGATAACGAAAAACCGACATATCTCTGAGGACATTACGCAAGACGTTTTCCTTACTGTCGTAAAATATGCAAATACTTATAAACGTGATATTAATGTGAAAGGTTGGATTTTGACAATAACGCGAAATATTTCGCTAAATATAATTAAACGTAATTCTTTCATTTGTTCAATTGGAGAAGAAACAACAGATTTCATATCTAATATAAATGATTTTGAAATAGTCGAATTTTCAGATTTATTAAAATGTTTAAATCCCAAAGAACAAGAAATAATTGTGCTTCATATTTTATATGGTTTAAAACATAAAGAAATTGCAAAAATATTATCAAAAAACCAAGATTCTATCAGAAAACAATATCAAAGAGCTTTAATAAAATTAAAAAACAACATAACGACTGAAAGGAATGATTTGAATGTTAAATAATCTTAAAAAAATATTAAAAAGAGATTTTGAAAGTATTGAACCCCCAAACATTCAATTAAAAGAAGAAACGTATAATATGTGTAAACAAAATACATTAAAGATGAAAAGAAAAATACTTTTACAACCCATTCTGATTTCATTCATCGCAATTGTAGTTCTTTTTAGTTCGACTTTTGCCGTAAGTGCAGAATTTAGAAATATGATTATTTCATTTTTCAAATCATCAGATACTGAAATTGTTCCGGAAAATCCAGGCGGTGAAGAAACTATTGAGTTTATCGGAAAGCAAAGTATTGATGGGATTGCTAATATTAGATATATTGAGCTTAACGGAGCATTCGTTCTGAATAACAACACTGCGGTTGTAAGAGTAGCTGATAATCTAAAATATTACAAGATAGATGGCGAAGAAATAAAAGAACTTGAATTTGTATCAACACATATTTCTGATATTATTATCTATAAAGGAATAGAATTTCCTCTTGAATTTGATTATGGAGTGTTGGACGGCAATTTTTATGTAGAAAATACTTTAGAAACTATGGCAAAGTCCTATTTGACAAGTATAGTGGGGCATTATGGAACTGAACAAGTGTGGGTCGAATTAGGCATAGAACAAAGCCCGCCATATTATATTTTATATAATCTAGAAACCGGTCAAGTAACGGATATTATTGAGGAAACATTGGGTGATGTTCACAACATTGGACAATTTGAAATAAGCCCAAATAGTAAAAAAATAATCATTGGTTCTGAAAATTTTTATTTATTGGATATCGAAAATAAAAACGCGATATCCATTAATGAAATTACGGGATTAAATAACATCGCTAGTTGTACTTTTATTAATGATGATTTGATCTCAATCACACAAAAAGCCAGTAAGATAAAACAGTCAATTGTAGCTGGTCAGATGTTTGCATATAACTCTTACACCTATAATTTCGCAACTGGTGAAAAATTAAATATTTTTAATGATGGAGAACTTTATAATTCATCTACGGGTACAGCAACCGGATACATTGCTTTAGGTAAAGGGTTTTATATTCAAAAAATAGAAGAACAATATATTTTTATAAATCCATTGGGTGAAAAATATCCTATTGAAGGACTGAAACCAAGTGATGGTATTGATTTTTTGTTGAGTCCGGATCAGACAAAGGTTGCCGTTACTAATATTTCCGGGAAGGGAAATGGCGGATTAAAAATAACTGAGTTAGGAATAATAGATGTTGAAAAAAAGGAATTAAAGATATTTGACAGGAAGGATTTTAATAATAATTATGAGACCAGTTTTTTCTGGAATGATAACAATAGTCTTGCTGTAACAGCAGAGAATCAAAGCCAATATATATATATATATAAATTTAAATAGGATTTTTTAACGAGATCCGTTTTCCGAGTATTTTTATCGAAAAGCGGGTCTTGTTTTTGCGAAACTTATTTTACTTTATCTTGTATGTTTTTGCAGGAATAAACACCAAATAAACACCAAAACCGAAGGGGAGGGACGCCGAGGCAAAACAATAGCCCGCACGAACCTAGTGTTCATGCGGGTTTACGTGGAGCTGGTGGACGGATTTGAACCCCCGACCTGCTGATTACAAATCAGCTGCTCTACCGGCTGAGCTACACCAGCGGATAAGAAACGGCACGCACAGCCCCGTGCTCCTATATTTTATACCACAGGGAAAGGGTTGTGTCAAGCCAGCTTCCGCCTCTTCCGGGGGACAGGCTATGAGTGGCACGCCCCATGCCGCCATCTGCCTCCCCGAGTTTTTCAAGCGAAAAATGCCACGA
Source organism: uncultured Oscillospiraceae bacterium (assembly GCA_900553525.1). Classification (GTDB taxonomy): domain Bacteria; phylum Bacillota; class Clostridia; order Oscillospirales; family Acutalibacteraceae; genus UMGS1623. Next base: position 10,555 of record USDZ01000031.1, on the reverse strand, counting down.
TTCTCTTGACAAGCCGGGGCGGGCGTGGTATAGTAACACTTGTTTTATATGGGGGAATTCCCGAGTGGCCAAAGGGGGCAGACTGTAAATCTGTTGTCACCGACTTCGGTGGTTCGAATCCACCTTCCCCCACCAGCAGAAAAACCGCTGTATCACTCAGTTTTTTGAGTAGTACGGCGGTTTTCGTTTTGTCTGCAATGCGGCTTGTACCCCAATTGTACCCCAATAAATTCAGTATGGCAGCTTTGAAACGCTGGATTTGATGTCCTCCGTATCCACATGGGTATAGATTTCCGTCACCCCCACGGAACTATGGCCTAGAAGCTGCTGCACCTCCCGGAGATTGGCCCCGCCTTTTAACAGATAGGTCGCGTAAGTGTGGCGGCACTTGTGCGGGGACAGGTACGGCACCGGGGCACGCTCCTGATTTTGCAGTTCTGCGTTGATCGAGGCGAAAGCTATCTTGTAGTGCTTTTCCAATACATGGATGCTTTCAAATTCAAATTCCGAGCGGGCCAGCACATACAGACCGCGCACCGGCAGCCTATCCAGCAGGGCGGCCAGTTTGGCATTGATGCCGATATAGCGTTCTTTCCCGCTCTTTGTGGTTTTGAGGTAGTAGCCCCCGCCGTCCTTCCGAGCCACGGAATGCCGGATGGTGATAATCCCCTCTTTCCGGTCTATGTCCCGCCATTGGAGGCCCGCCGCCTCCCCTATCCTTATGCCGGTATACAGCAGCAGTTCCAAAAGGTATCCATATTCCACGGTGGGGGCGATCTCCAACATGGCGGTAATATCGTCCTTTGAAAAGACCTTCGGGGCGTTGTCCTTGTCTTTCTTGACCGTGATTTTCCGGCATGGATTAGAGAGGCAAAAGCCGTTGTCTATGGCTGTTTCAAATATGGCCCCCAGGGCTATTTTTATATGCTGCTGCGCCGAGGCGGAAAGGGAGGACTTGCCGCGCATGAATTTTTCGATATGTGCCGGCCGGATGTCCTCAAATTTGAGATGTCCGAGAGCGGGTACGATATGCTTGTTCACATAATGGGCATAGTTTCGATAGGTGCCGTCCTCCACCTTGCCCTTTTTGTAGATTTCCAGCCATTGGGCGGCCCATTCCCCGAGCGTGGTCACTTTCTCGATCTGCGGTTGTCCGGCCTGTTTCAGCCAATCCCGGTATTTAGATTTGGGCTCCGTCTTGGTTTTGCCGTAGAAGGATTTGCGGATGGGGTTCTGGTTGTTGTCATAGCCCACAACCACGCGGTATTCCCAAAGGCCCTCCCGCTTCTTTCTAAGGCTCCCGTCCCCGTTGGACTTCCTGGACATAAAAAGACCGTCCTTTCCTAGGGGCATAATTGCCCCTTGTTTTTCGGACGGTTCTTTGGTACAATTTTCTTGCAATTCGTTGCACCGTTGGCCGTCCGGCCGATGGGTCCCGCTCTCTGGTGTTCCAGCACCGGGGAGCGGGTTTTTTATTTTTTCAGTTTCTTTTTTATCCAGTGTCCAACAGCTTTGATCGGTGTCCCATCATCAAATGTTCCCAATTCCGCCACAATACGGCAGCGACATCCCACATGAAACGGAGGGCAATTCACCCCGATTTGAGCCTTCGATACGCAATATCTTTTGTTCTCGTGGGCTTTGCAGCAATCGCAGGCATCATCTGTAAGAATAATTTTGTATTTTTTATAATCATCGTGGCGATAGTTGGCAAGTTCTCGTAAAGTACACAGGAGAGAATGTCCATAATGTAACTGTTCTTGGTCTACATCGTTTTCCGGATGACGGTTCATATAGTCACGGAATCTGCCTGGACTACCAAGCCAGTAATAGGCGATCATCGTTGCAGCGGTTGCTTTGTTGGTGGCTCCAATCATAAATTGATATGCTGCCGCTTGTTCGTCGTATGGTATCGGCCGCTGGGAATGTTTTTCCCAATCAATCCCCATACCTCGTTTAAAGAACTGCCGAGCTTCATACAGGCACATATTGTGGTATGCGGCATTAAAATCACCCTGTAAACAAAAGTTCCGTATATTGTCTACAAGCTCATCGTATTCACGAATACGCGTGTTTTTCAAAAAGTTGTAGTATTCTTCTCCGGCTTCGGTCAAACGAATCAACTGTACATTCCCGGCGGCATAGAGGATTTGATAATCCGGGATATTCTCCAGTACACGGTTTATCAGGTCGCATTTTTTACCTTGTTGTGGCTGTCCGGCGGATTTTAGTAGCTCTTTAAGTTCGGGTAAGGTAAGAGACGCTGCCTGTTCTTCGGTAGTCCAGCAACGGAAATAGTTGCTGGATGACAGCCGATTCATCGCGGAAATGACAGCAGGGACTTTCATATAGGGGTATGCTTCATATAGGCTTTTAGAGCGGCAGCTTAGTTGCTTTTTGATGATCTCATAATCCATATTTTGATAAGGCTGTAGCACATAACCCACCCTTTTATTAAAACTTTGCCCGAAGCTCTGTCACCTTGCCGATAATCCGAACCGGCAGGGATGCAATCTGATCGTTAGAATAAAATTTAGGCTCGTAGGATGGATTGCTGGGAATCAGCATGATGCCTGCGGGTTCTTTTTTTATGCGTTTGACAGTAGCTTCGTCGCCATTTACCAGCACCACGGCCACATCGCCGGAATCGCAGTCGTCCTGCTTTCGGACGATCACCACATCACCATCGGATATTTTCGGTTCCATGCTCTGCCCCTTGATCTGCAAGGCAAAATGATCGCCGGAAGAGGCCGTCTGTGCATCGATTTCCTCATAGTCCAGTATGTCTTCCACCGCCTCAATGGGCGTACCGGCGGCCACTCTGCCCAGAACAGGGATCCATTGACCGCCGGGTCTTGATGGAGCGGGCGGGCCGCCCGGAGCGGATTCCCGGCCCAGAAGATAGTCGACGGATACTCCGAAAAAGTTGGCAAGGCGCTGCATGGTTTCAAAATTGGGTTCACGCTTTCCAGATTCCCAGTTTCCCACTGTTGATTGAGCCACGCCGAACTTGTCTGCAAAGCTATATTGGGAGTATCCAGATCGCTCTCTTAATTCTTTCAAACGTATTTGAAACATTTTTATCACCCCGCACCCCCATATAATCACAAATTGTAATTGTTTGCAATGGCTTTCATAAAAAATACCGAAAATAATTTCATTATGTGTTGACAAATGCGCAATGAAATGATATTATAAACACATAACGAAATTAAAGAGAGGTGAAAACATGAGACAGTGGTTGAAAGAAATCCGCCAGAGATCGGGCTATTCCACATATAGGGCAGCGGAACTAGCGGGAATCTCCCAGAGTTATTATTCGTCCATTGAAACAGGCGTGCGGGGGAATCCCCTGAATGTGGAGGTTGCCAAAAAAATAGCCGAAGCGCTGGGCTTCGACTGGACAAAGTTCTATGACGACCAATACCCCCACACCAGCGCATAAGAAAACCGCCCTCAAGGAGAGGGCGGGGAAGGAGGCAAATCGAGATGAGCAGACCGAACCCGAACAGGATCACCCCAACAGAAATGGCACGGGCATTGGGAAAAACAAATCCAGACCCAATCCGGGCGGCGCTGCGGGGCGGCAGATATCCCGTGGGTTGTGCCTATCAGGGGCCGGGTGGAAGATGGGTGTACGACGTGCCCCGCGCGGCGTTCATGGAGTTTGTCAGAACCGGCAGAGTACCGGAGTAAAGGGGAGAAAACGATGAAAGCCTTGTACACCTGCGGGAACCAGGTAATCAGTAAAACGGACAGAGGACAGTATATCGTATACCGCAAAGACGGCCAAGAGCCGCACAGGTGCGACACGTTACAGGCAGCCATATTGAGAGCAATAGAGGCCGCCCAAACAAGGAGGTGAGGAAACATGCCATGGACAGCCGAAGAGCTAGAGGCGATCCGGATTGCGGACGAGGAGATAGAGAGGTGTGGTCTTACATATGAGGATTACAAGGCGGCAAGGAGCCTCGATGAGTACATAACCGGAGAGACACGTGCGGATAAGATGCGGAAGGCTTACCAACGTGAGTACCGCAAGGCCAACAAGGACAAGCTCAAGGCTTACCAGCGCGAGTGCTATAAGGCCAGAAGAGCCGCCGCGCATCAATAAGGGGGTGAAGTGATGGACTGGATATGGATAGACATAGCATGCGCGGCGGCGGGGTTTGTCGGGGGATATGCCGTATGCAGGGTATACCACCGCCGGCCGATCAAGCGGGGGATGTGGTGGTTGTACCGGAGAGAGGAGGCCAGACGGAAACATGCGGATACTGTACAAGTTCCAGGGGATGAGCATCACACAGGAGGATGACGGGTCAATCTGTTTCCGGGACGGCGAACGGGAATTATATCGCGGGGACGATTGGAAGCCGGCGGTGTCTGCATTTTTTGCCACGGCTGAGATGCGTGTCCAGCGGGCAATGCGAAAAAAACAGGAGCAGGGGATGGAGAAATGAACATAAAAAAAGCGCCCGTGGCGTTGGCGCACCACGGACGAGACGAGAGGAAATTAACTACATCTATATTATACCATATAAAAGAGGACGCTGTCAATGTGTGACGCACCAAGAGATATATATGCCGCAAGAACCAAATATGGATACTGGCTAAATATCAGCCACCCCAAAGTTGAAGCAGAACTGAAGAGATACTGCCAGTCGCACAATATCAACATGCGATATCCTATGTCGGACAGTGAGAGGCAAGAATTCGAAGTCCAATACTTAAAATCGCATGGAATCAATCATCAGACCCCTGAATGGGTAAGGTTTCAGTATTTTGACACACTTATAAAAATGGAACGGGAGCATAAGGCGCAGGAGTAATCTTGCGCCAATACATTACCCAATTGGCTTGCGAAAAGTGAGACACCGCAAGCCTTGACACCTTGTTAAAAGTATTATCCTACCGACCGGAGGACGGAGGAGCGACATGCCGTATATTAAAAAGACGGTGATCGCAGGGAAGACGGTTGAAATCCGCAAGTGTAATGCTCCAATGTATGGCCGCCGAGGAAATCGAGCCGAAAAGAAGACAGTTACCCCGGAGAAACAAAGAAGGGTAAACGAGAAAAAGGCAGTTGACATCCTGACATGGAGGCTGAATGAAAACTTCGGGGTCGGGGATGTGCATATGGTGATCGGATATGGGCGAAGTAAGGCACCGGAACCGGAAGAAGCCCGAAAGCACCTGGAAGAGTTTTTGCGCCGTGCGAGAAAATATTTCAGGGGTCAAGGGCAAGAACTGCGCTACATAACCGTAACGGAATATAGACGTACCCGGATACATCACCATGTCATTATGCCGGAAGCTCCTATGAGGGTGTTATACAAGCTATGGACCCACGGAAGACCACATGTAACGCCGTTGGACGAGAGCGGGGATTATCGGCAGTTGGCGGAGTATCTGGTGAAAGAAACGTCGGTAACGTTTGCGGCGGGCGGCCCATACAAAAAGCGGTGGAACCAGAGTAAGAACCTGCGTGACCCGGTAATCAAAACCGAGATCGTATCTGCAAAAAGCTGGAGAAAGACGCCTGAGCCTTGGAAGGGATACTACATCAAAAAAGACAGCATTCGCGAGGGCACGCATGATGTAACCGGATACCAGTACCAGTATTACACCATGATATCCACAAAGAGGAGGGATTAAAGATGTTAAGCACTTGCGAAATATGCCGGAGGCGGGACTATTGCGATAATTGCGCACTTGCGGATGATTGCTATTGGATCAAGGCGATACCTCCAGAGGGGAAAGACGCATATCGTGCCAGTCGTTTGAGTGCCGATATTACGCAGATTGTCGAAAAATCAAGGCCAAAGATAGGATATTGAGGTGATGTCAGGATGTACGAGGAGTTAATACAGCGGCTAAGGGCCAATAACCGCAAATCCGGATGGAGCGATATCGACAAGATGATGGACGAGGCCGCGTCCGCGCTGGAAGACCTGGACGCGCAGTTGGAAGTGTGTATCCAGGGGGATATCAACAAAACGCGGGAAAACGAGATATTGTTATAGGCCATGAAAAAATGGGGAGCCGGGATGCAAACCGTGATGGTGTTCGAGGAGATGGCCGAGCTGCAAAAAGAGTTGTGCAAAAGTCTGCGAGGCCAGGATAACCGGGGGCACATAGCCGAGGAGATCGCAGATGTCCGGATTATGCTGGATCAGATGGAGATTTTGCACGACTGCGCCGAGGATGTGGATACATGGCGTAAGGTAAAGCTGGGGCGGTTGGAAAAGAGATTGTCGGCCAAGTACTATATCGCGGCAAAGTATGGAGGGAAAAGCCTTGAAAAAAGTCATATGTAAAGTGTGTGGGCGTAGAATTGCCTTGGTGTCACAGATGCGGTATACCGCCGTGGAAAGCAAAGGGATGATAAGTGCGTTCACAGGCACCAAACGATTCGACGCATTTGATTGCCCTGGATGCGGATGTCAAAACATAGTGGGCGAAAGATACGAGACAGTAGAGCCGGAGGGCGTATCATGGGAATTGGAGGGGCAGAATGCCGAATAAGCGGGACCTAAGAATGGAACGGTACAGTATCGGGAAATACGCCTACCGGGAATTACACAATTTCTGCTTGCAGTATCCCGACAAAAAGCGGCGGCTGCGGGAATTGCAGAGCCCGTACAAAAGCCCCCAAATCACAGGTATGCCGTCCGGGAGCGGGCCAGGCGACCCAACCGGGCGGATAGCGGAGCGGGCGGCCGTACTATCCAAAGATATCGACATGATCGAGCGGGCGGCAAACAAGGCGGCCGGCAGAGACGCCCAAAACCTTCTGAAAAATGTGACCTTGGGGATCGCGTGGGAATATCTGCCGGTGAGCTGTGGGCGGCGCAAATTTTATGACATGCGGAGGCTGTTTTTCTACCTTCTCGCGGTGGAGAAAGGATATGTCTAAAAAGGGTCACACGGGGGACGTACCTCCGTGATACAATGGGTACGCCGAAAGAGCGGCCGGGGGACTGGCCGCTCTATTTTGCATGATCAGGGTTCAGGTTCCCGAAAAACAGCCCATCGGGGCGGGAAGGAGGCTGGAAAATGACCGAGCGTCAAAGGCGGTTCGTAGATGAGTATTTAATATTAAAAGGGCGGAACGGAACCCAGGCGGCCATCAATGCCGGATACAGCCCCAAAACCGCGTATTCCATCGCCTGCGAAAACCTGAAAAAACCTGAAATTCGTGAATATTTATCCAAAAGAAAACAGGAGATGGAGGAAGAACTGCGGCAGGCGTTATTCTTTGACGCATTGGAGGCCCGAGAGGTCATGGAGGAGATTCTGCGGAAACCATATGCCCAGGACAAGGACAAGCTGACTGCCGCCAGGGATTTCCTGGACCGGGCCGGATTTGGTCCCGTCCAGCGTCAGGAAGTCACACTGACCGAGAGTAAGTGGTTCAAAGATGGTTAGGCGGCTAAATCCGGATGCGTTCAACGCCTGGGTGTATGAGCATATCGATGATTATTCTCATCCACTGGAGGTCTATTACGGAGGGGCAGGAAGCGGGAAAAGTTATGGAGCGATGCAGAAGATGCTCCTCAAGTCCATGAATGCCCGGCGCAAGGTGCTGGTGATACGGAAAGTCGGGGCTACCCTGAGGGACAGCGTGTTCCAGTTGGCGCTTGATCTGCTATCCGAGGCAGGACTACTGAAAGGATGCGAGATCAGCCGGGCGGATATGCGGATTGCCATGCCGAACGGCTCCTTGTTTTTGTTCAAGGGGTTGGACGACCGGGAAAAGATCAAGTCGATCACCGGGATAACTGATATGGTTCTGGAGGAAGCCACAGAGTTATCCGAGGATGACTTCACACAGCTCCGCTTGCGCCTAAGACCACAGGACGCGCATCCCCAAATCTATATGATGTTCAACCCGGTATCCAAGGCAAATTGGGTATACGGGTATTTTTTCGCCCACGATCCGCCGGATGGAACGCAGATCATACAGACCACATACAGGGACAACCGATTTCTGCCCACGGAATACGGAGCCATGCTCGAAGATATGCAGAGACGCAATCCAGCCTACTACCGCATTTATGCCCTGGGGGAGTTTGCCACATTGGATAAGCTGGTATACCCGATTGTGGAGAAACGACTGATTTCGGCGGAAGAGACGGATGGGATGAAGTTTTGGGCCGGACTGGATTTCGGGTATGTCAACGACCCGTCGGCCATCGTTTGGGGGTATTACGACGCCGAGAGCAGAACCATCTGGGTCACCGGGGAATACGTCAAAACCGGGATGCTCAACGACGAGATCGCCTCCACTGTCCAATCTCTGGGGCTGCAAAAAGAGATTATCGTAGCAGACAGCGCCGAGCCGAAAAGCATAGAAGAACTCAAGCGTGCGGGCATCCATCGCATACGGGCTTCCAAAAAAGGCCCGGACAGCGTGACCCATGGTGTGCAGTGGATTGGGCAATGCCGATTGATCGTGGACGAACGGTGTCCGCACACCATAGAAGAAACTGAGAACTATACCTGGAAAAAGGACAAGAAAACCGGCGAGTATATAAACGAGCCGGAAGACGCATACAACCATTGTCTGGACGCCATGCGGTACGGCCTGCAAAGCGTGGCTGGCATGGACAGATTAAGGACAATGAATAAGGCCCTGCTGGGGCTGTGAGGGGGGATATTATGATCTTGCTTGAACCAGGAACCGAGATGTCCATGGACTTGCTTCGGAAGATACTGCAGCAATACCAGACGTGCGAGCGGGTTAAGCTCAAGCGGTATCGGGACTATTTCGACGGAAAGCAAGACATCCTTCGAAAATCATATAATGACCCATCAAAGCCATGTAACCATATCGTTACCAACTACTGTGACAACATCGTGTGTAATTACGCGGGGTATCTTGGTGGAAAACCGGTGACATACAAGTCCGAAGACAACATTGATGATATACAGGAAGTTCTGAAATACAACGACGTGAGGTCAAAGGACGCTATCCTGTTGCGCAATGCCCTGATCTATGGCTGCGCGTATGAGATACAATACATAGACGAAGATGGAAAGGACCGGTTTGACGAACTGGACACTCTGGACGGGATTCCGGTATATGACAATACAATCACTCGGAACCTGCTGTACTTCATCCGGGTATATCCTGCAGGGTCGTTCGACAACACGCCAGAGTATATCATCGAGGTATTAACCCCATACGAGACGGTGCGGTATTCCAGCGATGGCACATACAGCGCGTTCCGTCCGCTGGGAACAGAACCCCATCCGTATGGACAGGTGCCGGTGACGGTGTTTTCCCTCAACGCGGACGAGGTGCCGATATTCTACAAGATCATGTCTCTGCAAGACGCCTATAATACCCTGCTGTCCAGCGAGGTAGACGATTTCGAGGCGTTCTGCGATGCATATCTGGTTTTGACCGGTATGGACGCGGACAATGAAGAGGTAGCGGCCATGAAGGAAAATCGGGTGCTGATTATACCGGAAGACGGCGCCGCTGAATATCTGACGAAATCGGTATCCGATACCCAAATCCAGAACATGCTGCAAAACATCAACGATACAATCCACAAGATCGCTAACAGTCCTGACTTTTCGCAGGAAAGTTTCGGCGTGTCATCCGGGATCGCGCTGCGGTATAGGCTGCTTGGGTTCGAGAATGCGGCGTCCGCCATTGAATCCAACATGGTCAAGGCTCTGCAAAAGCGGATTGAGCTAATATGCAGCATTCTCCGTTTGACGGGAGGAGAAGAGGTATGGCGGGACGTGGAGATTGTGGTAGGCCGCAATCTCCCGGTCAACTATGACGAGCTTGTGGCCCTTGTCAACTCCCTGCGTGGGGTTGTATCGGATAAGACGCTGCTGTCCCTTCTGCCGTTTGTGCAAGATGTAGATGCTGAACTGCAGGAACTGGAGAAGCAGAAGGCCGAGAACATGACGCTATACGGGTTCGGGGATGCGGCCTCCGGCAATGAGAGCGGGGTCGGCGCAAATGAGCAGGAAGAACGCTGAATATTGGGCGGATCGGCTGTCCCGTCAAAACCAGCAGATCGGGGACAAGACGGTGGAGGAGTTGGAGGCACGTCTTCGCCAGTATTACCGGGCGGCGTCCGCCGACATCACCAAAGAGGCCGAAGGGCTGTATAACAAGCTGCTGTCCGAGGCCGAAAACCAGCCGGTCAGACCAAATGACCTGTACCGGCTGGACAGGATGTACCACCTGCAAAGCAAAATCCATAAACGGCTGCGTGAGCTGGGCGGGCAGGAGATCGAGGCCACGGGAAACAAGCTGCGGGAAGTGGCGGAACTGGTGGACAAAAACACGGTGTCCGGCCTTCCGGACGCGGCCAAGAATTCGCCATGGGCGGTGCTGCCACGTGAACAGGCGGAGGCGATTGCCAACCGGATATGGTGTGCCGACGGGGAGAATTGGAGTGACCGGATATGGAGGAATAAGGCGGCCTTGCAGCAACGTCTTGAAAAGGGCATGGTGGACGGGGTTATCCGTGGTGTCAAGACCGACGAGCTGACAAAGACCCTGATGGCCGATATGGGTGTGGGATAC
>USDZ01000030.1 GCA_900553525.1 uncultured Oscillospiraceae bacterium | reverse complement strand
ATATCATTTCCCAGTTGATCCAGGCCAATCAGTGTCAGCACTACATCGCGCTCCTCGCAGTACTGTCTAAGATGCTGGTCATCACCTGCTCCTAAGCGGCCATATGTATGGCAATATATGATCTCTGCAATATCTTTCGGAGAAACACCAGTCTTTTTTGAATCAAAACATTTGTCAATGTCTTCCATTGCTTTCTTTAAGAAATCCGTCTTTTGTGTAGTATACATCACAAATACATACTTATTTTCTGCTGTCAAAAAATAAGTATCTGGATTTCCCTTTGCTGTTTTATCCGTTCCTGTATTCATTCCTAACGAATACACGTTCCGATATCCCTTGTAGCTCAAATAGGCATCACACAAATTCTGAAATGCTCCACCATCCATCTGATTGATTCGATTTTTGATATCCGTCAGTTTTGACATTTTCTCTCCTCCGGGAAACGACAGTTTATACCTATATAACCATTTCAATTTTACCATTAAACGTCGTCGTGTGCAACCTGGTCATGTGACTAAATCAGCAGCAAGAGTTCCAAATCATAATGTAGAAGAGGTGTAGTGGACTGACTATCTATACTTAATTGGTTACGCAAAATACAGGTTTGTACTATTATACTTTGGAAAGACCGACTATAGCATAGAATCTTGCAAATATACAAATTCATGCGCAACCGTCTGTACACATCGCATTTTTCATCATCATTTCAGACATAAGAAAACCTCCAAAGGAGCTATTCCTTTGGAGGTTTTGGTGCGCCCGACTGGATTCGAACCAGCGGCCTACAGAGTCGGAGTCTGTCACTCTATCCAGCTGAGCTACGAGCGCGAATATATATGAGAACCGCGGAAGCGGTAGTCAACCTTTTGAAAAATAGTAGTCAAACAGTAGTCAACGGCGCGATTTTTTCTCTCCGCCAAACCCGCAAAGCCCGATAAACACTGGCTTTTTCGGGATGTCTCAACTGGAACGGCCTGAACCGTCGGAGTCTGTCACTCTATCCAGCTGAGCTACGAGCGCAAATATATATGAGAACCGCGGAAGCGGTTATCACCTTTTGAAAAACAAAACCGCCATCTGCAAGCGGCGTACCCTAGTATACCAGGTTTTGGTCGCGAAGGGAAGGGGATTTTGTCGAACCGGAAAAATTTTTCTCACCTGTCGTTGCGGGACTCCCGCTGCGCTATCACCCAATTCGCGGTTTCACTGGCGGAAACTGTCTGCGACGTGCGTAACAAGGCAATGAGCTTTTTTTCGTCTGGGGTGAGCTCCCCAATCTTGTTGGGGTTGGGAAAGGGCTTCTTGGGGCAGCGCTCTCTGTCCGTAAGGAACAGGGGCCTGTTGGGAGTGTCTTCCTCTTCAAAGAAGAACTCAATGGGCGCCCCGCAGATGCGGGCGATTTTCCCCAGGGTAACAGGGTCGGGAGAAGTCTTGCCGGTTTCGTAGTAGGTGTAGGTGGCGCGGTTTACGTTGAGGGCGTCCGCAATGTTCTGCTGGGAATACCCTGCCTGCAGGCGGGCCTGCCGCAGACGCTCCGCTAAGAAGCTATTTGTGCCGCCAAAACCTTTCGCCATGGAAACCTACTCTCACTTCTCCTTTTTTCGAAGACGCCTTTCGGCGGCCTTCTCTTCCAGCATGCCCTGTTTTGCGGGAAACAACCGTTCCACACAAAGGACGCTTTCAAAGCGCAATATGTATTATATAATAGCTTCGACAAAAAAGCCAGCGCTTCGACACAATTTGCGCTTTATCGTGAACTATCTTCACGAGAGCGCCCCGCAGCCCTCCCCGTGGAAAATTTCATTTCCCTCATTGACTTTTTCCTTCCGGGGCGTTATAATAAGCAAGCATTCAAAAATTGATTCGCGGGCGTAGTTCAATGGTAGAACATCAGCTTCCCAAGCTGAATACGAGGGTTCGATTCCCTTCACCCGCTCCACGTCGGAACGAGTTACGCTCGTTCCGATTTTTTATTTCATAAAAAATCAGTCACCCACTCCACTGTTCCTCCTCTTCCGCAAAAAGTCTCGCTCGGCTCACCTGCTCGGTTGTAAACGTCCTCGCGAAGGTTCCCTGTCGCTTCCTCTTGCGGTGCCCGGCTCTGGTTGCGGCGGATAAACCGCCTTGCCAATCGCCGACCGCCACGCCAACAAATCCTCGCTGTATCCCGCACCGCGGGCGCTCGGATGTGTTGCCAACTTTTTGCGGGTTCGAGTCTATTTCAAAACTTTTCGCAGGCATTTTTTTTGCTGCCTCTTGACCGATGAAAACACCATTGAGATCTGAACCCTTAAGGTTTGGACAGCAATGGTGTTTTTTGTTATAAGTCCGGTATTTAAGTGGGTTTACAGACGATCCGTTATAGATTTCAAACTAGATAGGAAAACCAAAAAGTGGAAAGCAAAGATTGAAAAAGAAAGAACTTTACAATTTGAACCTCCTTGTCTGATTTCAGTTTCGCTCTCAAAACACTTGCTTATTGAGATAATCCAGCTCTTGCTTCACAAGTTTCTTGCCATAGAGTCCGACTCCCATCTCCGAGAAGCCGAAATTCATGGTCAAGTACAGCACCCCTTAAATCAAAGATCTTTCTCTTACTTATCCCAAGTCATGCTATATTCTATTTCATTTGTATGTTTATCCAGGCTTTCTTTCCCGAGCACAAAACCATTCTTTTTGTAAAAATGGATGGCGTTTTTATTTTTCTTGTATACGCTTAATGTCAACTGATTTCGATTTTCTTTAGCCTTATTTAATAAAGCTGTTCCTATACCCTTGTATTGATGATTGGTATCCACAAAAATGCCTTCAATATAATTTTGATTTAATCCTATAAAGCCTACTATGGTTTCTCTGAGAAGATAAACATATATTTCCGCATTCGGCAGAATATCTTTTACATAGTTATAATGGGTTTCCCAATATTTCTTTGGAATAAATTTATGAGCTTTTATATTTTCATTTTTCCATATTTGCATTACATCATGAAGATCATTTTTTTCGAATTTCCTTATCATTTATTTCTCCCACAATTCGACTTTTGGGGCCATACGCATTTCCGATTGCTAACTTCGAATCCCTTTTATCATCTGCAAACTTTGAACTGTGACTTCGTCACAGTAACAACTCAAAGACCGGGCTATAATAGAAACACAAACAAACGAAAGGAAGGAAGAAACATGTCCGTACTCCATGTAAATAAAAGCAATTTTGACTTGGTCAAAAACAGCGACAAACCGGTTCTTCTCGACTTCTACGCCGACTGGTGCGGCCCCTGCCGTATGGTCTCTCCTGTGATAGAGGAAATCGCAGAGGAAAATCCACAGTATCTTGTGGGCAAGATCCATGTAGATGACGAGCCCGAGCTGGCACAGGCATTCGGTGTTGCAAGCATTCCGACGCTGGTCGTCATGAAAGACGGAAAGATCGTCAATCAATCGATAGGGGCGAGACCTAAGCCGCAAATTCTCGCTATGTTAGAGGGCTAAATCAAGAAGCCGTTTCTTGTCCAGGATTTTCACTCCCTTTCGGGAAACTTCGACAATCCCCTCATTCGCAAAATATTTCAGCATTCTGGATACCACCTCACGGGCAGAACCCATATATTTCGCGATCTGCTCATGGGTAAGGGATATGGTATCTGTTCCGGTTCTGGCGGCTTCATCCGATAAGAAGATCGCCAGGCGCTTGTCCATGCTCATAAACAGGATCTGTTGCATAACCCACATCACATCGGAAAATCGGCTGACTGCCGTTTCAAGCGAAAAAATTTTAATGTTAGGGTTATGCTCGGAAACCGCCGAAAAGGCAGGGCCGCTGATGACATAGCATTCGCTGTCTTCTTCAGCATCCACAAATACATCAAAGGTGATGGTCTGCAGCACACAGGAGGCCGAAAGCATACACATATCCCCCTTGTGCAGGCGATAGAGCGTGATATCCTTTCCTTCGTCCGACATCATATATAATCTTAAACTTCCCGAACGAACCAGAATCACGCCAGAACATTCCGTGCCGTCGTGTATGTTCGCGCCTTTGGGATACGTCAACGCCACCGAATGCCGGCAGATATAATCACGGTCTTTTTCCGATATCTCCTCCCAAAAAGGGAAAATCTCTTTATATACAGGTTCAAACATGGTTCGCGCCATGGAACACGACTCCTTTAGAAAAGAGGTAATGGATACATGAAAACCATTATTATAGGGGGAGTTGCAGGCGGTGCCTCCGCTGCGGCCCGACTTCGCAGACTAGACGAAAAGGCAGAGATCGTCCTTTTAGAAAGAGGCGAATACATCTCTTTTGCCAATTGTGGTCTTCCGTATTATATCGGCGGTACGATAACCGACCGGAAGGCGTTGACCTTGCAAACTCCCGAAAGCTTCAAAGCAAGATTTCATGTGGATGTACGCGTTTGCAATGAAGCGATAAGCATAGAGCCTGAGGCCAAAACCGTCACAGTGAAAAATGTAAAATCCGGTGAGACATATAAAGAGAATTACGACAACCTGATTCTTTCTCCCGGCGCTGAGCCTATCAAGCCGCATGTGGAAGGCATCGAAAGTGATCTGGTATTTACTCTCCGCAACATACCCGACACCTTGAAGATCAAGACCCATATCGAAACCGCGAAACCGAAATCAGCCGTTGTGGTGGGCGGCGGATACATTGGTGTTGAGATGGCGGAAAACCTCTCCCTGGCCGGGCTCGATGTCTCCATTGTCGAGCTTGCCGATCATCTGATCGCACCTCTTGATTTTGATATGGCGGCCGATGTCCATCGTTATATCAAAGGGAAAGGGGTAAAACTCTACCTTAATAACGGTGTAAAAACCATCGACGGTCACACCGTCGTTTTGCAAAACGGTGAAATCCAGGCCGATATGATCATTTTGTCCGTCGGCGTTCGTCCCGAAACGACGCTTGCACAAGTGTGCGGCATACAAACCAACCACCGTGGCAGCATCCTCGTTGACCGGCAGATGAAAACCAATATTCCGAATATTTACGCCGTAGGGGATGCGGTAGAGGTGGAAGATTATATTACAAAAACCCCCGCGTTTATCCCGCTTGCCGGTCCCGCCAATAAGCAGGGACGCATCGCGGCGGACAACATAGCCGGTATTCCATCCGCATATACCGGCACCCAGGGTTCGGCTGTTCTGAAACTTTTTGATATGACGGTTGCTACCACCGGACTCAATGAAAAGAAGGCCCAAGCGGTGGGAATCGATTACGACAAGGCGTATATCTATTCCGCACCGCATGCCACGTATTATCCCGGCGGAACCAATATGTCTATAAAGGCTTTGTGGGATAAGAAGACGCTTCAAATCATCGGTGCACAGATTGTCGGCTTTGACGGTGTGGACAAGCGCTTAGATGTCCTTGCCACGGCGATTCGTTTCGGCGCCAAGATCACGGATTTGACCGAACTGGAACTTGGTTATGCTCCTCCCTTTAGCAGTGCAAAAGATCCGGTCAACATGCTCGGCTTTGTGGCAGAGAACGTTGTCACCGGAAAGATCAAGCAGTTTTTCTGGCACGATGTTGAGAAGCTCCCTCGTGACGGAAGTGTCACGCTTCTTGACACGCGTACCACGACCGAAGTTGCCCGCGGCAAAATAGACGGTTTTATCCATATTCCGCTGGATTCCCTGCGGGAACGAATGGACGAAATTCCCAGAGATAAACCGGTATACGTACATTGCCACTCGGGACTTCGCAGTTATATCGCCTGCCGTATTCTTACAGGCAACGGCTTCGACTGCTATAATCTTGCAGGCGGCTGGCGGCTTTACGAGTCGGTCATTCATGAACGCACCGTTCCTGAATACATCTGCACCGAATGTCAATAGGACACAGAAACCACATCTGGCCAAAAGGGCAGATGTGGTTTGCTTTTTAACGGCCGCTCTGCTCGCTACAATTATGACTTCCGCAGCCGTGATCGCCGCAGGTGTGTCCTTCGCCGTGATGATGATCGTGGTGCTCGCATTTGACATCGGAATTATAAACAAGATTCCCGGCAATCAAGCTTTCTACCGCTTTGTCCGCGTCCCCTTTAACACCGCCGAACAGTTGGATGCCTGCCTGCGCCAAGGCCGTCTGTGCCCCGCCGCCGATCCCACCGCAAATAAGTGCCTCTACTTTGAGGGACGAAAGTAGGTCCGCGAGGGCCCCATGACCGCTTCCATTGGTGTTGACAACCTCGGAGCGTACGATTTTTCCATCCGCTACATCGTAGATTTTAAACTGCTCGGTATGGCCGAAGTGCTGGAAGATCTGGCCGTTTTGATAGGTCACGGCAATTTTCATCTTCATTCTCTCCTTCTTGCTAGCATGGAATCCATCTGTTTCTTCTTCCCAAACGACATGCACAATATCTCGGCTCGTTTTATGCATAGGCTCCTTCGTCCACGGCTCTTTTCTAAATTGGCGTCTATGATGTACGACGAGAATTTCCGGTATGCGCATAGGTTATCCGTATGCCGGCGGAATATAACATCACTTCAGCCGGTTCATGGTTAAGCCGGTGATAAGCTTCGGATAAAAATAGGTGGATTTCTGAGGCATCTTCTCTCCAGCGGCAGCCACGTTGCGGATTTCTTCCACTCTTGTGGGATTCAGAAGAAAGGCCGCCTGATACACGCCCGCGGCAACCCCGTCTAGCGCCTCCCGAAGGGAACGGGTATAGGTCAGATTGACGCCGTTCGCCATATTGTTCTTATCGATACCCAGGCGCTCTAAAACCAACGTGTGAAGCACGTTGACATCCAGGCGACGGGAAGCCGGCGACAGTCCCGGCAGGGCAGCGTCCATCTCGGCTTCATCCCTCAGGGTCAGCAGGGTAAACGTATCCCCTCCCACGTAAAATCCAAACGCCTTTTGGCCCGCCTGATAAGCGTGTTCCAGGGTCTCGTCCAGGGATTCCAGTGCCAGGCCGGGGAGCACGTCGAATGCGTCCCGGCAGCTTTCCACCAAGGCATCCGGGTCAAACCCGTCCAAGCCTCGGATCAAACGATGGGTAGGCAGGACCACCAAACCGGGATGGTGCATTTCCACGAGCATCATCATGATGTAATCCGCATCGGTTCCTTCCGGCGTTCCTTCGGCACGCAAGGTATCGCGGTAGCGCAGGGCGGTTTCATAGCGGTGATGGCCGTCGGCAATATAGAGTTTGGTGTCGGTGAAGCGCGCCTGAATCGCCGCAATCAGGGCAGGATCGGTCACGGCCCACAACCGGTGAAGCAGTCCCGCTTCGTCGGTCACCTCGGTCAGCGGGGATTCCTGCATGATGAGCGCGAGGGTGTCCAGGGTCTCCACTTCCCCTCCGTCGTCCATATACAGAGCATAGACATCGCTGAAATTGCAGCCGGTGGCTTTCATCAATTCGAACCGGTCGGCCTTGGCTTTGGAAAGGGTCTCCTCATGCGGAAGCACGACCCCTTTGGAGAATTCCTCAAGCTTGACCTGCGCGACCAGTCCGGCCACACTGCGTCGCCCTCCCGACATACCGCTGATATCGCTCATGCCAGGCATATCGAAAACGATTTCATAGCAGTAAAAGGCTGGCTGATCATCCTGCCGCAGGATGCCCTGTTCCATCCACTCCCGCAGGGTTCGTCCGGCTTCGGCATAGGGATCCGCCCCGTCCCGGGGCAGTTCCAGGCGGATGATGTTGTGGGGATTCCTCTTGAGATAAGAAAGCCTCTGGGATTCCGAAATGATGTCGTAGGGCGGGCAGACGAGCTCCCGCATGTCTCCGGCTTCGGGTGTAAAGCGCAGGGCACGGAACGGACGAATTTCAGCCATAATTATACCTCCAAGATGATTTAAAAGGGCCTTACAGGGCTTCCATATCGTGCAGCGCGCCCCGGCAGAGGACGCAGATGCCGAAAGAGACGAGAAGATTCCAGACAATCAGGGGCAGGGCCATCACAGCCGTGGGCAGGGCCGATGGGAGGAGTCCCGCGTCCAGCAGCACGCCGACGGCGATACCACCCGCCAGCCCCGGCAGAACCAGCAGCATCAGCATCAGAACATATAGGAACAGCAGCAACCCCTGATTGCCAGATTTGCCGAACAAGCGCTGGGATAGGATATTGGCCGCGGTGAACAACATCCCGAAACTCGCATACAGCAGCATGGACATGCCAATCGTGAAGGGCCGCACCCCGGCCGCTATTCCAACGCCGAGGGAAAGGATCACCCCATCCACTGCCGGTTTGATCACACTGGTCAGGCTTGCCCACAGCAGTTTTTGAAATGGCGGCGCCGGCACGAGATAAAGATAGGGTTTGGACAGTTCCCGTCCCCATTCGCCGGCCGAATTGGTGAACAGAAGAATATAGAGGTACATGGAGAGAATCAGAATGAAAATCATGCCGGACTCCATCTCCCCATCGCCTGCAAAACGGAGAACCAATGCCAGCGCCACTCCTCCCGCCAACTGCAAAAGAGTGGAGCCGTTGATGAACACGAACCGGCTGCGGCGCTTCAGTTCCTGCAGATGCTTAAAGAAAAACACGGATGCGCCCCGCCCCCGCCCGATACCGGTGTCCCGCACCCTGGGAGCACGGGGAGCGGTCCCGGCATTGGTCACACGGCCCTCTTTCGCCGCCGCCTTGATTTCAAAGGTGGTTTCTGCATTTTGAAGTACATCTTCGTAATAATCCGGCTTGATGTACAGGAACAGCGCGATCACTCCCGCTGTCCCGACCGTCAGCAGAACGCCGAACAGCACGGCCCAAAGGGCGCGGCCCTCCCACCATGCGAAAAGGAGGCCTTTCATCCAACCGACGAAGGGAATCCATTCGAGCAGCGGCTGGGAAATCGCCGCATACAGCGAATCGGCGCCCAGGCCATCCCGCATTAGCGGGACTCCGACAGCGGCCAAGGCCGCTCCCATCAACACGATCAGCACAATTTTGACGCCGCGGATACGGGTCGGGCTGCCGTTAGAAAAGCTGTAAATCAACATGGTCAACAACTGCACAAGAAAAACCGTGACCGCAAAACCCGCGATCAATAACACCGCCATGAGAGGGGTAACGCTAAAGGAATTCACGGCCATGCCGGCGTAGGAGAAGAAAAACACCATCATCAACAGGGCGGTCCCCATCTGCCGAAGCAGGCCATACAGCAGGATCTTCCGGGGAGATATAGGGGAAATAAAGAGGTTGTTCACATCCGACAGGGTAAACAAATTGGCTCCCGAACGCAGACCCACCAGAAGTGAGGGAACGGTGATGAGCAGCAACAGACCGAGATAAATGCCTTCGAGCAGGCGAATATCCATATATTCGCCTGGTTCAGCCGGCGCACTCATGTTCACCAGGCCGGAGAACAGCAGCATCCCGAGTACAAAAAGATAGGCGATGAGCCGGCCCGGATGATGCAGCAGTTCCAGCAGGGTGTTTTTCAAGCGCTTGCGCATCATATAAAGCAGGGCATTCATAACTCAATCCTCCCCGTTGTCCGGCGCTCCGGGGCCTTCGGTGATCGAGAAAAAGAGCTGTTCCAGGTTTTCCCCGTTTTGCTCGATTTCCAGCCGGGTCCGCACCGCCGCGATCCGGCCTTTCATCATGATGAGAACCTTGTCCCAGAATTCCTCCACACTGTCGAGCATATGGGTGCTGATAAGCACCGCACTCCCCATCCCCTTGAGTTCCCGGATCATGTCTTTGAGTTCCTTAATCGCGTGGGGATCCAGACCCACCAGCGGCTCGTCGAACAACACCACTTTCGGGGACGGCAGAAGCGCACAGCAGATGCTCAACTTCTGCTGCATGCCTTTGGACAGCTCTTTCCCCAGCTTCTTGCTCTTATCCGCCAGTTCCATCCGCTCCATCAGGAGATTCGCCCTCTCCCGCCAATCCGGCACCTGATAAGCGCGGCCGATGAATTCCAAATGCTCGTCCACCGTCAGGGTATCATACGGAGCGGGAATTTCCGGGATATACCCAAACATCCGCTTGGCCTCCAGTTGCTTATTGGGATAGGGGCCGATCCGGATGCTTCCTTCATACCGAAGAAGCCCCGCGATGCATTTGATCGCGGTGGACTTGCCTGCGCCGTTGGGGCCGGCTAAAACGGTGATTTCGCCCGGCTCGATCGTGAAGTTCAAGTCGTCGTTGGCAAGCAGTTTGTGATACCGCTTGGTTAGGTGGGATACGGTCAGCATACTATTCTCCTTTTCTCAAAGCCGTAACCAGATGAGAGCCCCGGCAGGAAGTTCCCTTTTGCATTAAAGAACGAACTGGGCTAAGTATACCATCTTCCCGGTTTCCATACAAGCGTTTCCTCCGATTTCACAGCGAATGAATTGGATATTGGCAGACCGATTTTCCCTTGCATTTTTCAGGGGGATCCGGTAAACTGGATGCAAGGCCGGCACCTCAGTCCGGCCGATTCCGAAAGGATGGTTGGCGACCATGAGAAAACAGATCCGAACGGCCGCATTTGCGGCCGCCATATTGGCCGTGTGCTTTTTCGCCGGATGCGGCGGCGCCGGGAGAAACAATCCTACTTTGATTACCAAAGCCCCCGGCTCCAACCGGACCACGGCATTCTCCGGTGCTCAAGCGTCGGATGCCACCCCTTCCACGGGCGCGGCGGGAGAAGAACCGGCACCTTCCCAACCGACTTCCCCCAAAACCACTGCCCCGACCGTTTCGCCGGATCCGGGGGCCAGTGCTACCGGCACGGCAATCGCGGCCCTGGCGAATTCGCTGGTGGGGACCACCTTCCAACTTGGAGGCGTCGGACCCGATAAATTCGACAACCCGGGATTTGTGTATTATTGTTATCAACAGAACGGTATCACGGTACCCCGCAAAGCATCCGCCATGTCCCAGAGCGGCGCCGCAGTCGGTCGGGATTCCCTTCAGGCCGGAGATATCGTGGTATTTTCCAATGAAATCGGCGGCGAAGCGGACTTCGTGGGCATTTATGTAGGCAGCGGCCAGTTCGTTTCCTGTAACAATCCCAGCCAGCCCACAGGGGTGTATTCCCTGGAAACGGGATATTGGAGCGAACGGTTCCTGACCGCCCGGCGGTATGGGTAAACGCTTTTCGCCCTACCTCCTCCGGAACGCGGGATTGAAACAATGGCGGCGCATAGACCGCCGGGCTTTAGCCTCTTTATCCGAGTAGAATACCGCTGATCGCGTCCCCAACAGTCAGACAACTGTCGGGGACGCGATCGGCGGTTTGTTTCAGGATTCCCCTGTATCTTCGGCATCCTGAGCAGGAGGAGCCAGCGTATCCAGCAGCCTTGGAACCAGTTCCTGTTCGACCTGGGTCAGGCAGGATGTCGCGCGCCAGCGGGCCGGCAGGAGGTTCCAGATCCGTCCCGTCCACTCTCGGACGACAGGCGGCAATTCCATGGTCTGCCCGTCAATCGCTTTGAGCCGGAGCACCCCGTTTTCCACCGCATATTCCAACCGCGGCTCGGTGTTGCCGAAGGTCATTTGCCGGGTGTTGACATCCGCTATAAAAAAGCCGCACCCCAAAATCAAGAGGCATAGGGTAAGCATAAACGCAGAGCCAAACGCGCGCACGGAACTCTGTCTCCTCTTGAATTCCGACCGTTTCGCCATGTCTTGTTTCAAATCCTTTCCAGTGCGGTCAAGCCGCCGCCTTTAAATCCTCCAATACCTTGACCAGGGCACGCCCCAGCATTTGGCCGGAATACATGGCCTCTTCCAGGGTATTGGCCTCACTTCCCATTTCTACCAGAATCGAGCCATGGGTGAGCTGTTGATTATAGCGGGCGTTACCCACCAGCGAAATCGGCCGCACCACCCCTTCATACCGCGTATGCAGTTCCCGTTGTAGCCGCACGGCCAAAGACAGGTTTTCCTGTCGATCTGGATGGGGAACCGCGTCGGTATTCATCATTCCCAATACAATCATCATTTGGGCCGCCTTCTTTCCTTCGATTTCGGCAGTGGGTTTGACCTTGGTGCTGGCGTCCCGCTGAATCGAGTCACGATGAATATCCAGAACTACCTGAATTGTGGGATATGCCTCCAGATTCCTCTGTATCGTCTCTTTGGAACGGTCGTATGCGCCGGAATACTGCGGCGAGTCATGAACCGTTTTGTCGTGAACCACGCCGATCCCTGCTGCACGGAGTTGAGCGGCGATCACTTCCCCTACCGCCACCACGTTTTTTGTCTCGTCTAACGTCCGGGTAGGGTCGGTGTCGTTATAAAAACCGGCGTCATAATCCAAATAGCATTCCGTGGTATGGGTATGCATGATAAGAACCTGTGGCTCGGATGTATCGGTGATGGCGATATCGGGCTTACGGGACAGCAGTTCCGCGATGTCCAAGGACATGTCGCTGCCGTTCCGAACCGCTACCCCATCCACAAAATCGCTGCCCGGAGACAGCATTTCGGTCAACACCGTACCGCCGCTGGATTTTTCAGGCACAACGGCACTCGGCAGGCTCGGCAGGGCGGGCCATGTGATGCCGTTTTCCCATTCGGTCGGCGGAGGCGTCGTCGTGGCCGTTGTCGGAGCAGTGGTCCCATCCGTCGGCGCCAAAGTCGTATTTCCAGCGGCCGATGGCTGGCGTTGCAGGCGTCCGCTCAGCGCCTCGGCGCCTCCATCCGGTTTCTGGATTCCGACCGACAGCATAGCCAGCCTCCCGCCCCACTCCAACAGGACTTCTCGGCTTAAATCGCCACATAATGCCGCCACGCAGGCCGAAGCCGCCAGCACCCCCAGCACCGCCCGGATGGCCCGCCTTACCTTTTTCTGCATACAGCATCACCGCTATATATCTATGCGGCAAAACAGACGGCTAGACCCTGTGGAATCGGATTGTCCCCATTCTTATTGAGCGGCGGCCGTCAATTCAAGAGGTGAGTAGGCCGGTTGCAAAGCTGCATTGACCGACATGGCGACCAGCCTGGAGGCTCGACGGATCATCAAATCCACCTCCCGAGGCGTCACCATCATACCGGCTCCGCGGGGAGTGACTTCACCGGCGGCCTCCTCCCGTCCCGTAAGTTCCTCGGCCAGGGTCACGGCGTCTACCACCGTGGGAACCCCTACCGCCACGACCGGAATTCCCAGGGTTTCCCGGTTGAGAGCGCGCCGGTTGTTTCCCACACCCGATCCCGGAGCAATACCGGTATCACTGAGTTGTACCGTACAGCCCAGCCGCGAAAGGCTTTGAGCCGCAAGGGCGTCGATGGCCACCACGGCGGCCGGATTGATCACCGCGATGACCCCCTCTGCCATCTCGCCACTCTCTACCCCGGTGTTTCCCAATACCCCCGGGGCCATCACAGCGGTAGGCCGCAGATCTTCCAGCCCGGCGGTACGCGCGAATTCCCCCCGGATATGCCGGGTCGCCAGTACCATTTTGGCCGCCTGCGGTCCCAAAGCATCGGGGGTAATCGCCTCGTTTCCCAACCCCACGACCAGCACCGTCCCTTTCCGTGGCAGCAGGGCCGCGATCTGTTCTCCGATCAGACGGGCGGTCTCCTCCAATTCGCTTTCATGGTCCGTCAAGGCCGGGATCTCAACTGTAATATAGGTTCCGCGGGGTTTTCCCAGACTCTTTTCCCCTCGTTCGCTCAAGATCCGGATGCGGGTAAGCACCGCACTTCCCCGTTCGACCCGCTCTCGCTCGATGTCCTCATTTGTCAGCGATTTCAGCCGAACCGGCTGTTCGGCGGCCTCCAGCGCCAGATCGGTACGTCCTTGCATGATTGGTCATTCCTTTCTGC